>JAMOAC010000140.1 GCA_023621975.1 Bacillota bacterium
TATATGCTGACAGGTTTGTAAATTTTTGAATCGTTTGCTTTACAAAATTTTTATATTAAAAGTTTTTAAAAATGTTTTTATGATGCTTATACCATGTCTGGTGCCAGTACCGGACATGATATTTTTTAAGCAGAATTTAAATAATATAAAATAATATGCATATTATAGAATAATCAATAAAATAACAATAAAATAAAAATATTTATTAGAAATTGCTGCAATTGCTAAAGTGATATTTATGTTAAAGTGATATTTAAAAGTGATATTTATAAGAAGGTGTGATCAATGCAAATAGGTGAGGAACTTACAAAATCCATACAACCGAACGAAGTTTTCAGTTTTAATTTATTCGGTCTGAGAATACCTGTCACTGATACAGTCATTAATATGTGGATTGTAATGGCAGTCCTTATAATTGTTTCTGTTATTCTGACAAGAAAAATGAAATTAATACCTGAAAGCAAAAAGCAGAATCTTGTTGAGTTATTTGTTGAATTTATAAGCAACTTTACAAAAGACATCATTGGACACAAAGCAAAACATTTTGTACCTTATATAGGGACGGTTTTTCTTTTCCTGGCGTTTGCCAATGCTATTTCCATATTCAATGTAGTTCCCAACTTCGGTATAAGGCCTCCTACACGTGACATTAATGTTACTTTAAGTATGGCATTGATGTCAGTAATAGTTGTAGCTTATGCAGGCATCAGGTTTAAAAAAGTTTCCGGATGGCTCAGAAGTTACGTTGAACCAATACCCCTGGTTTTACCCATGAAAATAATTGAAAATCTGATACGAATGCTTTCACTGTCTTTCCGACTTTTCGGGAACGTGCTTGGTGCCTTTATAATCATGGAAATCATATATATCCTCATGCCTATAGCCCTTCCGGCAGGCTTGAGCATATATTTCGACCTTTTTGACGGTATATTGCAAGCTTTCATTTTTATATTCCTCACTACAATATACATTTCAGAAGCCGTAGAATAAGGAGGTGATTTAAATGGCAACAGAAGCTATAATAGCTATCGCAGCATGTATTGCAGTACTTGGAACTGGTGTAGGTGCAGCACTCGGTATTGGCCGTGCAACGTCAAAAGCGGTTGAATCAGCTGCCAGACAGCCCGAAGCTGCAGGTAACATTCTGAAAATTCTTGTCCTGGGTGCATCCCTGGTTGAAGCAACGGCTGTTTACGCCCTTGTTATTGCTTTGATATTACTTTTGATCAGGTAACAATTGAAAGGATTTGATTTACTATGTTTAATTTAGGGCCAACTTTTATATGGACAGCTGTTAACCTGGTAATACTATTTGTAATTTTAAAATTAATACTGTTCAAACCTGTAACTGCTATGATGGAAAAAAGAACTGACATAATAAAAAGCAACCTTAAAGAAGCAGAAAAAGCTAAGGCTGATGCCGCCAAATTAAAGCAGGAATATGAACTTCAATTAAAAAACGCCGCATCGGAAGCAGACCGTATAATAAGCGAAGCACGCGAAAAGGCACAAGCCGAATATGAAGCCATTATTAAAGACGCAAAGGAAAAGGCAGACAGAATCATTGAGCAGTCAAGGACAGAAATAGAACGTGAACGCCAGCAGATGATTAAAGAAATGAAGAATCAGGTGGCAAGCCTGGCAATTGCTGCTGCTTCAAAAGTGCTTGAAGCCAATATGGATACGGAGAGAAACAGGCAAATTGTAGAAAAGTTTATTGATGAGGAAGGTGTAGCCTGATGTCTCCGGATGAAAAAATATTTGCAGAAAATCTTGCATATATGTCTGTTGAAGAAAATGCTGTTGAGGAATATCGTCAGCAGTTACATTTAATTAACGATATTCTGGCCGAGCAAAAACAGTTTATGGCTTTTTTGTTTGACCAGGAAATCGATCCCGAAGACAAAAAAAAGGTTATCAGAAATGTTTTCTCCGGGAGAATAAAACCAGGCTTACTAAGCTTTTTGGTGATGTTAGTTGATAAAAAAAAGATTATAAGTTTTAATAAGCTGGTTGAAACTTTTGATGAGGTGGCAGATAAACTAACCAACACATTACACGTGATGGTAGTGTCAGCTACCCCTCTTGACAAATCCCAGGCTGACAGGTTAGGGGAAAAATATCGCCAGATTTATAATTCTGATTCTGTCAGGGTAAGTGTAAAGGTGGATCCAAGCCTTATTGGCGGCATAAAGGTCAGAATTGGCAATAAAGTTATAGACAGAAGTATTAAAGCGAAACTTGAAGATTTGAAAAAAACACTGGTAAGTCAGTAGGGGACTTACAACAGAGACTAAATTGGCGAGGTTCTCCGTTGGAGGGATTTCACAAAATTTTAAGCATCCTGGTGAGGTGACAAGTTTGGACCTTAAGCTTGATGAAATTAGTGCAATAATAAAACAACAAATTGAAAACTACAATATCAAAACAGAAATAGATGACGTTGGATATGTTCTTCAGGCCGGTGACGGAGTTGCCAGAATTTACGGATTGGAAAGCTGCATGGCAGGTGAGCTTTTGGAGTTTGAAAACGGAGTTTATGGCATGGCACTAAACCTTGAAGAAGACAATATCGGATGCGTTCTTCTTGGAAATGCTATAGACGTGAGCGAAGGCAGCAAAGTCAGAAGAACCGGTAAAACTGTAGAGGTTCCTGTCGGCAGCAGCCTTATTGGGAGAGTAATTGACCCTTTGGGAAATCCTCTTGACGGAAAAGGCCCATTGTCTACTGAAAAATACAGGCCTATTGAATTTCATGCACCTGGAATAATTGAAAGAAAGCCTGTAGACACTCCACTCCAGACAGGAATTATAGCTATTGACGCATTGGTTCCTATCGGACGTGGACAGAGGGAACTTATAATAGGAGACAGACAGACGGGTAAGACGGCAATAGCACTTGATACCATTATCAATCAAAAAGGAAAGGATATTATCTGTATATATGTTGCAATAGGGCAAAAAGCCTCGACTATTGCAGGAGTTATTAACACACTTGAGCAGTTCGGCGCGATGGATTATACCATTGTCGTATCATCCACGGCAAGTGATATGGCATCAGTTCAATACATTGCCCCCTATGCAGGATGTGCCATAGCAGAAGAATTTATGTACAATGGTCATAAGGATGTCCTTATTGTATACGACGACCTGTCCAAGCATGCTGTAGCATACAGGGCAATGTCTCTTTTGCTCAGAAGGCCCCCGGGAAGAGAAGCTTATCCCGGTGACGTCTTTTACCTCCATTCCAGGCTGCTGGAAAGAGCGGCAAAGCTGAGCGATGAGCTGGGCGGAGGTTCAATTACTGCGTTACCTATAATAGAAACCCTTGCCGGGGATGTTTCTGCTTATATACCTACAAACGTGATTTCTATAACCGACGGCCAGATATACCTGGAATCTGAACTGTTTTTCGCAGGCCAGAGGCCTGCTGTGAACGTAGGCCTGTCTGTGTCTCGAGTTGGGGGAGCCGCTCAGATAAAAGCCATGAAAAAGGTGGCAGGTCCTATAAGGATAAATCTTGCTCAGTACAGGGAGCTTGCAATTTTTGCCCAGTTCGGTTCAGATCTTGACAAAGCTACGAGGGAAAAATTAGCCCAGGGAGAAAGGCTGGTGGAAACTCTAAAACAGCCTCAATTTTCCCCTATACCTGTTGAAGATCAGGTTATAGTGCTTTATGCTGCTACACATCCATATCTTATGGATATTCCTGTTGAAGAGATTAGAAAATTTAATTCCGGATTAGTGGATTTTGTTAATAATAAATATCCGCAAATAGGCAAATCAATAGCTTCAACAGGTGATTTGGACAGTGAAAACGAGGAACTCCTCAAGAAAGCAATTGAAGAATATCTGTCGGAGTACAAAAGCAAACAGGAGAAACAATACAAAAGTAAACAGTAAAACAAGCTGAAAAATTCATGCTCCAAAAGAAGCCTGGTGATGTGAAACAATGACAAACATGCATGACATAAAAGCAAGAATAAAAAGCATTAAAGAAACAAAACAAATTACAAATGCCATGAGACTTATTTCAGCTTCTAAGCTGAAAAAAGCAAGGCGCCAGTTGGAAGCTACTCTTCCTTATTTTACAAAAGTAAAAGATACAATTGCTGATATATTAATTCACAGCAGCAATGTGAACAGCATTTTTTTCGACCTGAGGCACAAAAAGAAAGCTAAAAAGAAAGGATACCTCATAATTAGCGGTGATAGAGGACTTGCAGGAAGTTATAATCATAATCTGTTAAATTTTATTGAGAAAGTCCTTGACGGAGACCGAAACTCTCTATTGTTTGTTGCCGGGCAAATAGGAAGGGCTTATTTATTGGAAAAAGGATATAATGTGGACATAAATTTTGATTATCATGTACAGGATCCAACTATTTTTATGGCCAGAGAAATTGCTGAAATGTTGGTAAAGTATTTTGAAGACGGCATTCTGGATGAGATAAATCTTATATATACAATGATGAAGTCATCCATACAGTTTGAGCCTCAAATAATCAAGCTGCTACCGCTTGACCCCCATGATCTGCTTAAAGATTCGGGTATCAAGGTGAAGAATTTAGATATGGATGATTTATTGATATACGAACCTTCTACCGATGCTGTACTGGAAGTATTAATCGTAAAGTACATCAAAGGTTTTATATACGGTGCATTTGTAGAGTCATTTACAAGTGAGCAAACCGCAAGGCTGTCAGCAATGGACAACGCCACTACAAATGCTGATAAGATGCTGCATCAGCTCAGCCTCCAATACAACAGAGCAAGGCAGGCGGCTATAACGCAGGAAATTTCGGAAATCGTAGGCGGAATCACCGCTTTGAAATAGCATGGGGACGGTTCTCTAACATGGGAACGGTTCTCCACTTTTAAGCTTAGTGAAAATAAGGTTTTGTTTTAAGTTTCAGGCAAATATGAATAATGGTTAAACAACAGACAAACAAGATAATCGTTAAAATAAGTAAACAAGATTAAATAAGTTAATAAGATTAAAAAGATTAAATAAGATTTAGCAAGATTAAAATAGATAAACAGTTTAGAATAAACAAGTTATTAGAATACATAAAGCTAATTTAATAATAAACAAAGTTTAAAATAGATAAACAATTTTAAAGTGGATAAGCAAGTTTATAATAGCCAAACAGTTATCAAAATAGCTAAATGTTATTTTACAAGCAGGAATAGTTACCAAATTTAAAGGAAGTGGACATGGCATGGAAGAACGAATCGGGAAAGTCGTACAGATAATCGGTTCTGTTGTAGATATTAGATTTGAAAATACTGAACTTCCAAAAATCTATAATGCGATAAAAATAATGAATAAGAATCGTACCGTTATTGCCGAAGTTATGCTGCATCTCGGCAATGATACAGTAAGATGCGTGTCATTGTCGCCTACCGATGGCTTGGTAAGAGGCGATACTGCTATTGATACTGGTTCTCCCATAAAAGTTCCTGTTGGAAAAGAAGTGCTTGGCAGAGTATTCAATGTCCTCGGCGAAACAGTTGACAACGGGGAACCTATCGTGGCAAAGCAATATGCTCCCATTCATAGGCCCGCTCCAAGCCTGGAAGAACAGCAGCCTGCTACAGAAATTTTTGAAACAGGTATAAAGGTGGTTGACCTTCTTGCTCCATATCCAAAAGGCGGAAAAATCGGGCTTTTTGGAGGTGCTGGGGTCGGCAAAACGGTTTTAATTATGGAGCTTATCAGGAATATAGCTACTGTTCATGGAGGTTATTCAGTTTTTACAGGTGTAGGTGAAAGATCCCGTGAAGGCAATGATTTGTGGCTTGAAATGAAAGAGTCCGGCGTCCTGGAAAAAACAGCACTGGTATTCGGTCAAATGAATGAACCTCCGGGTGCAAGAATGAGAGTTGGTCTTACCGGCCTCACCATGGCTGAATACTTCAGAGACGAACTGGGTCAGGATGTATTGTTGTTCATAGATAATATATTCAGGTTCATTCAGGCCGGCTCAGAAGTTTCTGCTCTCCTCGGCAGAATTCCTTCAGCCGTTGGATACCAGCCGACACTTGCAACTGATGTTGGCGCTCTTCAGGAAAGGATAACTTCTACTAAAAAAGGATCAATAACATCGGTGCAGGCTATATATGTCCCTGCGGACGACCTGACTGACCCTGCTCCTGTTACTACTTTTTGGCACTTGGATGCGATAACCGTACTTTCCAGGCAGATAGCAGAACTTGGAATATATCCTGCTGTTGATCCTCTCGAATCCTACTCCCGTATATTGGATCCAATGATTGTAGGAGAAGAGCATTATAATGTGGCAAGAAAAGTTGAAGAAATACTGCAGCGATACAAGGATCTGCAGGATATAATAGCAATACTCGGAATGGACGAACTTACTGAGGAAGATAAACTTATTGTTTACAGGGCAAGAAAGATTCAGCGATACTTGTCACAGCCTCTTTTTGTCGCCGAATCCTATACAGGCTATCCCGGAAAGTACGTTCCTATCAAGGAAACCATAAGAGGGTTTAAGGAAATCATAGAAGGAAAGATGGATTCAATACCAGAAACGGCATTCTACATGACCGGTACAATTGATGAAGTATATAAAAATGCTGAAAATTTATAAATATTAACTTATATTTTAGTTAATAATAATACAAATTTACGTTAAGTTGTACGGGGATGTGGTGATTTGGCATCTAAATTCAAGCTTGAAATTCTTACTCCTGAAAAGCTTTTCTTTTCAGAAGAGGTTGATAAGGTAATAGTCAATACCCCAAACGGCGAATTAGGGGTACTCAAAGGTCATATACCCTTGGTAACCGTAATATCCATTGGCTCCGCCAGGATTACCGTTGATGAGGTTACTCGTGAAGCCGTACTCTCCGAAGGGTTTATGGAGATAAACCGCAATGGAGTTATTATACTGGTGGATACTGCGGAATGGCCTGAAGAAATTGATATCAAGAGGGCGGAAGCAGCTAAGCAGAGAGCTCTGAACAGACTGCACTCCAAACTAAGCAAAGTGGAATACCTGCGCACTCAGGCAGCCCTTTCAAGAGCTCTTGCAAGAATAAATGCCAAGAAAAAAATTCTATAAAACCTGTTATTTTGTTATTTTAATTAACAGGCTGAATATATGTTAAATCATATATGTTCCCTGTGATTTCTATATCGGATACGGTATATTTTACCGAATTCGTTCCTCTCCAAACTGTAACTTCCATCTTGTAAGGCTGCCTTAGCCTTTCGTCCTCCCAGGACTTTGTACTGTCGGCCAACGGAAGTATATACTCCCAATAAACATGGTTATCCTTTTTCGAACTGTCAAGGGTTATTACTTTGGGGAAATATACATAATTTAGTCCAAAGTCCTTCTTATAGTCATAAAGATTACCGTATTTATCCCTGTACTGCATTGCTTCTAACTCAGGACTGAAACGTATTTCAACCTTTTCAGCATATCCGGTGGTATACACGTTAATTTTTACCCTTTCCAAACTCAAAAATCTGTGAGGCTCAACACTCATG
>JAMOAC010000547.1 GCA_023621975.1 Bacillota bacterium
AAAAACATCGTTAAATCATGCAGGAGAATACTTATTGGCAGGAAATGCATGATAATCCTGATTAGTAGAACCGGAAGGAGGTTTTAAGAATGATTCAGGTTCAAACCAGACTTAAAGTAGCGGACAATACAGGAGCAAAAGAACTTATGTGCATAAAAGTTCTTGGCGGTTCCTTGAGAAAGTATGCAAACATAGGTGACGTAGTTGTTGCTTCAGTTAAAAATGCAACGCCCGGTGGTGTTGTAAAGAAAGGCGAAGTTGTTAAATGCGTAATAGTACGTTCGAAAAAAGGAGTAAGAAGACCGGACGGTTCATATATAAAGTTTGATGAAAACGCTGCAGTTATAATAAAAGATGACAACAATCCAAGGGGAACACGTATATTTGGCCCCGTTGCGAGAGAATTAAGGGATAAAAACTTTATGAAAATACTGTCACTTGCTCCGGAAGTTCTGTAAGGGAGGAGGCTGCATAAGGTGAATAAGGTTCATGTAAAAAAGGGAGACACCGTATTGGTTCTTTCCGGAAAAGATAGAGGCAAAAAGGGCAAAGTATTGAGAGTAATTCCTAAAGAAGGAAAAGTAGTGGTAGAGGGAGTAAACATATCCACTAAACATAGAAAGCCAAGGGGAAGATATCAGGAAGGTGGAATAATCCATCAGGAATCTCCCATTTATAGCTCAAAAGTAATGCTTATATGCGAAAAATGCAAAAATCCGACAAAGATCGGTAAGCGTATTTTGGAAAACGGGCAGAAAGCAAGAGTATGCAAGAAGTGTAACGAAATAATCGATATCATAAAAGAAGCAAAGACAGACAAGTAACAAGCTTGCAGTTGAAGGGAGGTAGGAGTAGTTGGACAGACTTAAAGAGAAATATTTAAAAGAAGTTGTGCCGGCTATGCAGGCTAAATTTAAATATAAAAGCCCAATGGAGGTACCTAAGCTTGAAAAGGTAGTAATAAACATGGGCGTAGGTGATGTTAAGGAAAATCCGAAAGCTATAGACAGTGCTGCAAAGGATTTGGCCATTATAACAGGGCAGAAGCCCATAATTACCAAGGCAAAGAAATCAATTTCGAACTTTAAGCTGAGAAAGGGCATGAGTATCGGTTGTAAAGTAACTCTTCGCGGGACAAGAATGTATAATTTTGTAGATAAATTGTTTAATGTAGCGCTTCCAAGGGTCAGGGACTTCAGAGGAGTATCGCCGAATTCATTTGACGGCAGAGGGAATTATTCCCTGGGATTGAGAGAACAGCTGATTTTCCCGGAGATTGAGTACGATAAGGTTGAAAAGGTCAGAGGAATGGACGTTACGTTTGTTACTACTGCAAAGACTGATGAGGAAGCAAGAGAGTTACTTAAATTGCTTGGAATGCCATTTAGCCAGAGTTAAGGAGGGATTAGCAAGTGGCAAAAAAATCAATGATTGCAAAGCAGAAAAGGAAACCAAAGTTCAGTACAAGGTTTCATAATAGATGCAAAATCTGTGGAAGACCTCATGCATATATGAGGAAGTTCGGTGTATGCCGTTTGTGTTTCAGAGACCTGGCATACAAGGGTCAAATCCCAGGGGTGAAAAAAGCTAGTTGGTAATGTAAACGTAATGTAAACTTTGGAAGGAGGTTAGACATATGCAAACAACTGACCCAATCGCCGATATGCTGACAAGGATAAGAAACGCCAGCGCGGCAAAACATAAATCGGTTGACATTCCGGCCTCTAACATAAAGAAATCAATTGCCAAGATATTGCTCGATGAAGGATATGTTAAGGCCATAGATTTTATTGATGACGGAAAGCAAGGAATAATAAGAATTACCTTAAAATACATGGAAAACAAGCAGCCTGTTATAACAGGCATTAAGAGAATAAGCAAGCCTGGTTTGAGAGTATATGCAAGCAGAGATGAACTGCCCAAAGTGCTGGGCGGGCTGGGAACTGCAATAATCTCCACTTCAAAGGGCGTAATGACTGACAAAAAGGCGCGTGCTGAAGGCGTAGGAGGAGAAGTTCTGGCATTTGTATGGTAAATCGCGTTGCGATGACCTGTACCGGAGACGTTTTCTGAAAAGGGTGCAGAGGCACTCATAATATTAAGAACAGGAGGTGCAGTAAATGTCAAGAATCGGTAAAATGCCAATTGAAATACCACAGGGTGTAGATGTTAAAGTTGAAGGAAACAAAGTTACCGTTAAAGGGCAGAAAGGAACTTTGACAAAGGAATTCCATAAAGATATGATAATTAAGGTTGAAGACGGCAAAGTACTGGTACAAAGGCCGTCTGATATAAAACTGCACAAATCCCTTCATGGCCTGACAAGAACATTGATAAATAACATGATTGAAGGGGTAACAAAAGGTTTTGAAAAGAATCTTGAAATCAATGGTGTTGGATATAGAGCGCAAAAACAGGGAAAGAAACTCGTGCTTACATTGGGTTACTCACATCCCGTTGAGATGGAAGAACCGGCAGGCATAACTGTTGAAGTTCCCGCGCCGAACAAGCTGGTTGTAAAGGGAATTGACAAACAGTTGGTTGGCGAGTTTGCCGCGAAGATAAGGTCCAAGAGACCGCCTGAAGTCTATGGAGGCAAAGGTATCAAGTACGATTATGAAGTTATCAGACGTAAGGAAGGAAAAGCCGGTGCTAAAGCCTAATAGCTAAGTACTGTTGAATATGCCATATACGGGAAGGAGTTGAGAAAGATGATAAAAAAGGTCAGCAGGAATGCAGTCAGATTGAAAAAGCATGCCAGGATACGAAACAGGATCAAAGGAACCCCTGAGCGGCCCAGGCTGAATGTATTCAGAAGCCTGAAGAACATATATGCACAAGTTATAGATGATACAACGGGAAATACCCTTGTTTCAGCATCTACTCTTGATAAAGCCTTGAAAGGTACATTAAAATATGGTGGAAATAAAGAAGCTGCTAGGGCTGTTGGAAAACTGGTAGCTGAGCGTGCTTTGGAAAAGGGAATTAAGAAGGTAGTATTTGACAGAGGCGGATATTTATATCACGGAAGAATAAAAGAGCTCGCAGATGCTGCCAGAGAAGCCGGGTTAGAATTTTAGAAGCGCCTGAATACAGGCAGGTAATTTATTGATTTAGGACAATGTTATGGTAAAATAGCAGGTGAGGAGGGAAATATATTGCAGCGCATAGATGCTAGCACATTGGACCTTAAGGAAAAGGTCGTTAATATAGGCCGTGTAGCTAAAGTTGTAAAAGGTGGTAGGACATTCAGATTCAGTGCCCTTGTTGTCGTAGGTGACGAGAACGGACACGTCGGCAGCGGCATTGGCAAGGCTGCTGAAATACCTGATGCCATTAGGAAAGGCATTGATAATGCGAAGAAGAATTTAATCAAAGTTCCCATAGTTAATACGACAATACCTCATGAGGTTATCGGAAAGTTCGGTGCAGGTAAAGTTTTGTTGAAACCTGCAGGACAAGGTACCGGAGTTATTGCCGGCGGTCCTGTAAGAGCGGTTCTTGAGCTTGCAGGAATACGTGATATAAGAACAAAGTCACTTGGCTCAAACAATCCGATAAACATGGTGTATGCAACCATTCAAGGCCTTACACAGTTGAGGACAGCTGAAGAAGTAGCAAGGATGCGTGGAAAAACTGTGGAAGAAATATTGGGCTAGGAGGTTATATTGTGACAAGGTTAAAAATAACTTTGGTTAAAAGCATAAATAAAGCGAAAAAGGATCAGGTAGCAACTGTAAAAGCACTTGGACTGAAGAAGATAGGAAGCTCGGTTGAGCAGAAAGACAACCCTCAGATAAGAGGTATGATAAACAAGGTTTCTCACCTTGTATCCGTTGAGGAGATAGAGGAGGTGTAGCCGGTGAAACTGTGTGAATTAAAACCTGTTCCGGGTTCCAAAAAAGTTCCTAAGAGAAAAGGAAGAGGACATGGAACCGGAAACGGAAAGACAGCCGGAAGAGGACATAAAGGCCAGAATGCACGTTCCGGCGGCGGAGTAAGAATAGGATTTGAAGGTGGCCAAATGCCTCTCTATAGGAGAATACCCAAGAGAG
Organism: Bacillota bacterium; assembly: GCA_023621975.1. Next base: position 4,056 of record JAMOAC010000547.1, read on the forward strand.
GATTTAATAACAAAAAATTTGCAAAAGTGTATGCGGAAATCAATGTATCAGACCTCAATGTATTTGAAAACGGTACAGTAGTTACACCAGAGCTCTTAGTGGAAAAGGGTCTTATTAAAAAGATTTACGATGGAGTGGCAGTCCTGGGCAATGGAGAGTTGAATAAAAATCTGATCGTTCGGGCAGCCAGATTTACCAAAACTGCATCTCAAAAGATTGAAGCTGCAGGAGGAAAGGTAGAGGTGGTATAGTTATGGGGGGCATGTTCCAGGTATTGAGAAATGCGTGGAAAATACCTGACTTGCGCAAAAAGCTGACTTTTACAATATTAATGCTCATAGTGTACAGGATAGGTTCATTTATACCTGTTCCGTTCCTGGACTCAGCGCAGTTCAGGGAACTGATTGAAAGAAGCGGAGGAGCAATAGGCGGATTTCTGGATATTGTATCAGGTGGTGCGTTTAAAAATGTTACGGTGTTTGCAATGAGTATATTCCCATATGTAAACGCATCAATTATAATCCAGCTCCTCACCGTTGCGATACCCAGACTGGAGAGGCTTGCAAAGGAAGGAGAAGAAGGCAGGAAGATACTTGCTCAATATACCAGGTATGCTACAGTATTGTTTGCTTTCCTCCAGGCTACGGGGCTGTATTTTGGAGTAATCAGGCACGCAATGACGGCAAAGCCGAGTTTTCTGAGCTTTATTGTGATTACGTTTACATTCACTGCTGGAACTGCTTTCCTGATGTGGCTCGGCGAACAGATCACGGAATATGGTATTGGAAACGGAATTTCAATGATAATATTTGCAGGAATAGTTTCAAGAGGCCCAGATGCTGTAAGAACGATTGCCGCATACTATGAAGCAGGAGCTTTCGGACCGAAAGGTGTGCTTGCCATTCTGGCAGTAATCGGTGTAGTTGTAGTTTTCCTGGCAGTAATAGTAGCTGTTATTTGGGTTGAAGAAGCTGAAAGAAGGATTCCCATACAATATGCTAAAAGAGTTGTTGGAAGGAAAATGTACGGTGGACAGAGTACTCATCTGCCGATAAAGGTTAACATGTCAGGAGTACTTCCTATAATCTTCGCTATGTCCATAATGGCATTTCCTTCTACCATAGTGACATTCTTCAACCTGAGCTCAACAAGCAAACTTGCAATGTTCTTTAAGAATGCGCAGAATACAATATGGTATGCATTAATATACGCTGCATTGATTATATTCTTTACGTTTTTCTACTCCATTATCCAGTTCAATCCTATAGAGATTGCAAACAATATTAAGAAAAACGGAGGTTTTATACCTGGTTTAAGGCCCGGAAAACCAACATCGGATTATATTGCAAGAGTATTGAACAGGTTAACATGGTTTGGAGGATTCTTCCTGGCGTTTATTACATTATTCCCATCCATCATGGGTTCACTGTTGAAGGTAAGCGGTATCTGGTTTGGCGGAACTACGGTATTGATTCTTGTTGGTGTTGCTCTTGAGACAGTAAAACAGATAGAATCCCAGATGCTTATGAGGCATTATAAGGGATTCCTTGAATAAAAGCTGAGGTGTGGAATTTCCAGTTTAGAATTGCGGAGGGAAAGATGAGAATTGTACTGTTAGGAGCGCCCGGCGCAGGTAAAGGAACACAGGCTGTGTTGCTGGCAGAAAAGTTAAATGTTCCTCATATATCAACAGGTGACATTTTCAGAAGCAACATTGCAAACGGTACCGAACTTGGCAGGAAAGCAAAAGAATATATAGATAAAGGTGAATTGGTACCCGATGAAGTGACTGTTGATATTGTGAAGGACAGACTGGAAAATCCGGATTGCAAGAAAGGTTTTATATTGGACGGATTCCCCAGGACGATTTCTCAGGCGGAACGCCTGGATGAAATTCTCGAAGGTATGGGCACGGCCCTGGACTACGTTATAAATATAGAAGTTGACGATGAATATATAATAAAAAGGCTAACGGGTAGAAGGGTCTGCCCCGGCTGTGGCGCCAGCTATCACATAACAAACAATCCGCCTGCAAGACCCGGTATATGTGATAAATGTGGAATGGAGATTATCCAGCGGAAAGACGACAATGAAGAGACGATATTGAACAGGCTTAAGACTTATCACATTCAAACTGAGCCTCTCATAGATTATTACAGAAAACAGGGGAAGCTGTTTTCTGTAGATGGCAGGCTGAGTATTGAAGAAACTACCGGGAGTATTTTGAAGGCTGTAGGTGTGATTTGATGATAATAATAAAATCTAAATCAGAAATTGAATACATGAAAAAGTCGGGAGAAGTTGTTGCAATTGCTCTTGAAAAGCTAAGGGAAATGATTAAACCGGGCATTACGACTCTCGAACTGGATCGGATTGCTGAAGAAATTATCAGGAAAAGTGGTGCCATACCTTCTTTTAAGGGATACGAAGGCTTGCCGGGAGCCGAAAACTTTCCGGGAAGCATATGTACATCGATAAATAATGAAGTAGTGCATGGTATTCCTGGTTTAAGAATGTTAAAAGATGGAGATATTATAAGTATTGATATCGGTGCATGTTTAAACGGATACCATGCAGATGCGGCACGGACTTTTCCTGTAGGGGATGTTTCAGAAAAAGCAAAGCGCCTGATTGAAGTTACCAGACAGAGCTTTTATGAAGGTATCAAATACGCAGTCAAAGGCAACAGGATAATAGACATCTCGGGTGCGATACAGGACTATGTTGAGGCTAACGGGTATTCAGTAGTAAGGGATTATGTTGGACACGGCATAGGCAGGCAAATGCATGAATCCCCTCAAATTCCAAATTATCGAACCAGGGAAAGAGGTCCACGACTGGAGCCCGGAATGACACTTGCAATTGAACCCATGGTAAATGAAGGAGATTACCATGTAAAACTGCTTGATAACATGTGGACGGTAGTGACGATGGATGGCAGCTTGTCTGCCCATTATGAAAACACAATTGCTGTAACCGAAGGAGAACCGATTATACTGACAAAACTTAATTAAGAATGGCTGAAAAAGGTTGCTTAAAAAGATTCGCTGATTAAAAGCGAGGTGAAGATGTTGAATTTTACAGTAGGGCAGGTCGTATACTCAAAGGCTGGTAGAGACAGTGGAAGGTTGTTTGTTGTATCTGCCCTTATTGATGAATTGTATGTACACATAGTGGACGGTGACTTAAGAAAGGTTGAAAAGCCAAAGAAGAAGAAAATCAAGCATCTTAAAGCAACCGGATATGTAATAGAACCATTGAAGGAAAAATTTGAAAACGGTCTTAAAGTAAATAATTCAGAAATACGAAAGGCACTTAAAGTAATCAGGGAAAAGCTTGAAAGTGCCGAGGAAACAAATATTAATCAGTTTTAAATGTAAGGAGGTTTTAGGTTTTGTCAAAGGACGATGTAATTGAAGTTGAGGGTACAGTAATTGAGGCACT
>JAMOAC010000176.1 GCA_023621975.1 Bacillota bacterium
TTAGTTTTTCCATTTCAAGCAACATCAACAATCCATACATTATCGTGGTTGCACACCAGCCCGTATAAACGTAATACATTCCGCCCTCATCAATAGGGTTGTTCTGGTTTGCTCTTCCGTCCCATTTCCATGTTTCTACATTAAAAGAGCCTCTCCAGCCCCCGTCCCATAAGGGCGATTCATTTTCACACTGTATTTCCACTAAAAAATCCGCAAGCTTTCTTGCGCTTTCAAGATAAAGCTCATTTCCCGTGGCCTTGAACGCTTCTATCAATCCCATAAGGGCAAAACCCTGGGTATATACAAGATCGCACAAGTTCCTGTTGTTCTGCATAGATGCTTCCAGGCAGGTATCATCGCAATTCAAAATGCCGCCGCAGCTGTGTTGAAGTGATAATACAAAATCTCCTGCTTTTTTCAATATTCGAAGGTATCTTTCATCTCCTGTTATTTTGTATGCTATGCTGTAAGCATACAGCGCTATTGACGTTTCTGATGATACAGGCCGCCAGTCCTCGGCTTTCATAAGTTCGTATGAAGTCCTGAACCTTCCGTTTTCAAGCTGGTATTGTTCGATATAACGTAATGCTTTTACTGCTGAATTTAAATAGCAGTCATTGCCAAAGGCTTTGTATGCCATAAGCAATCCTGCCGCAAGCCATAAAACAAAGCAGGGACCTTTGGGATAGCATACCGTTTTTCCGTCTTTTGAAATAAAGGTCTTTGAATCTTTTCGTGCAAAGGTACCGTCTTCCTGCTGCAAGTTAATCCAGTAATCAGCCAGGCTTTTTGCCATATCCTTGTATACACTGTCATTTGTCCAGCCGTAGAGCTGTGTAAGCACTATTAATATTTTCCCGTTATCGTTTTGATAGATTGTATCGCCTACAGGAGAATCATGTATGTATCCATCAATTAAATAAAAAGGGAATGAACCTTTCCAAATTGACAAGGAGTCGTTGTCCTGGACCCTTTTCAGCCATTCAATTATATTGTTAAATAAATTTTCATACTTTTTATTGCCGGTTGTTTTACCGTATAAATAAATCACCCTCGCCAGCTCAGCGTTGCAATCAGGCCTGCACCAGTTGGTGCGATTGTTCATGTCTATCCTGATGCGTTCATATATGCCGTTATAGCCGCCGTTAAATGTAAGCATTTTGTCGTTAATCCATTCCAGGCATTTTTCTATTGACTTTACATAACTTTCCTGTCGTTTCATTTTATGTGTCCCCTTTTACCTTTACTTAATGCTTATCATGCAGTCTTATTTATTTTATAGAACCTACCATTATGCCCTTTACAAAGTACTTCTGAAGGAAAGGATATACACACACTATCGGTATTACTACAACCATCATTGTTGCCATTCTTATAGTCTCAGGAGTGAAAGTCTGCATTGCTACAGCAGCGTCCTTTTGAGTTGTTCCTCCTCTTAATATGGATGTAAGGTCTGAACGGTTTATCAATTCAATTAAAATGTACGCCAATGTACGCAGCTTTTTGTTTTGTGTAAAAAATGCTGTTGAATACCAATCATTCCAATGATATACCCCTGTATATAACGCTATTGTTGCAAATATCGGGGTGGATAAAGGAACAATTATTTTAGTAAAAATAACAAGGTCATTGGCCCCGTCTATTTTGGCCGACTCTTTCAATGCCTCGGGTATACTCTGGAAGAAATTAACGAACAATATGGCATACCACGCAGTTATCAGGGAAGGTATAATGTAAACCAGGTATGAGTTTGTCAGCCTGAGGTTACTGAGCAAAATAAAGTACGGAATAATTCCTCCTGTAAAATACATTGAAATAATTAAAAGGGCAAAATAGAACTTTCTAAACAATAATTTCTTGTGAGAAAGCCCGTATGCAAAAAGGCTTGTTGCAAACAATGATGCCAAAGTTCCGATAACAGTCCTTGAAACGGAGATGAAAAATGCCCCCAAAAGCTGGTCATTGGAAAAAACCGCTTTATAATTATCAAGAGTAAACTGTCTCGGCCAAAGGAAAATTCCGCCTCTTGCAGCATCAATTCCGTTATTGAATGATATTATCAGTGAATAATAAAACGGATATAATGTTACAATAAAAACAATTGTTATTACAATATAGACGATAGTATCTACAAAATAATCTTCCCTGGTTAATTTTCTCCTGCCTAATTTTCTCATTGCAACCCTTCCAATCTTATCAGAATAGTCCTGAACCTGAAATCTTTTTTGACAAATAATTGCTCGAATAAACCAGTATCAGCGAAATTACCGACTGTATAAGCCCCATGGCCGCTGCATAGGAATACCTGCCTTTAGTAAGACCCACCGTCATCGTGTATGTCTGAAGAATATTGGATACATCATAATTAACTGTATTCCCTAAAAGGTATGCCTGTTCAAAATTCGAGCCTCCAAGGCCGCCCCCAAGCAGGCTGCCTAATGATAAGATAAGTACCACTATAATGGTTTCCTTGATTGAGGGAAGTGTAATATACCATATTCTTTGAAGCCGTCCCGCACCGTCAACTATTGAAGCTTGGTATATTTCCTGGTCTATTCCCACGATTGCTGCCAAAAATATGATTGTCCACCATCCCATTTCCTTCCAGACATCGCTTATTACGCAAATAGGCCAGAAATATTTAGGATCCGCTAAAAAAGATATTGGTTCATCCACTAATTTTAACGATATAAGCATTTGATTAATTAACCCTGTTTGCTGGTTTAAAAATGCAAACAGCAGGCCTGCCACTACTACCCAGGAAATAAAATGCGGCAGATAACTGACTGTCTGGACAACCTTTTTTATTTTTTCATTTCTCAACTCATTTAATATCAGCGCAAATATAATAGGTGCAGGAAATGTAAATACCAGCTTCAGCAGACTCAGTACCAGAGTATTTCTGATAATAGGCCAAAAGTACACATCATTGTAGAACTCTATGAAATATTTAAATCCAACCCATTTACTGGTAAAGAACCCGGAAAAACCGCTGGTTATTTTATAATCCTTGAATGCAATTATTATTCCGACCATGGGTATGTATGCAAATATTATCAGAAATACAATACCTAACAGCGTAAATGCTTGCAGATACTTCTGCTCCTTAAGCGTGCTCCATATGTTCCTTTTACAGGTTAAACCGTCTTGGCCAGGCTTTTTCAAGTTGCTGCCTCCTTAACTATTTTTATATATTGACTATGTGTTTAATCAGGGATATAACCTTTATGGATATAATTACTGGCAGCTTGAGCCTGAAGCTGTAAAAGCATTTTGCTTTCAACAGCTTCAAGCTCAATGACTGCTCTATAAGATAAACTGATTTCCAGCTATTTCTGGTATCTGGTTTTGGCTTTTTCGTATTTATTGTTCATAAATGCTTCTACATCATCGTATCCCATCTTATTGATTTCTTCTATCGTTTTGTTATACTCTGCTACAGCTTCTTCTTCAGTTTTTGACATGATAATCTTTGTGTTTTGTGCACGGATATATTCCTGGATTTTTGCCAGTATTTCGCTTTCTGAATCGTCCGGCTTAGGATTCACAAAAGCAAGTGCCGGTTGTCTGTCAACGTAAGGCTTAATTTTCTGTACGGTTTGGAAACCAAGTGTATAAGGTTCCAAAGCTTTTTGCCTTCCAACAAACTCCATTCCTGATATCAATGCTGTCGTCATCCAGCCCCATTGTACTATACCGGTTTCAGTATATGTGCGCTTTGCAAAATCAGCCGGACGGACCGGATATCCATTTTCATCAAGAGTGTAATGTTTGCCCTCAATTCCCCAGCATGTGAGTTTGTCGCCTTCAGGTGATCTAAGGAATTCAAGGAAAAGGATTGCCCTCTTGGGATTCGAGCAGTTCTTGCTTATGAAAACTTTAGCCCAGCCCAGGTTGCTGTCAACAGGCTTGTACCTTATTTCTCCCTTGTATTTTAACGGTGCCGGTACAGGAATAAAATGATATGGTTTATTGGTTTGGTCAAATACCGTGTTTGCATTATCGGATACCATACAGTTAAAGGATACTGAGAAAACATTTCCGGTTTGATAAATCTGATTGAACTGGTCCATGTTGTATGTGTAGGACTCTGCAGGTAAATATCCTTCCCTGTATAACTTGTTCATATACTTATAAAAGTCCAGGTATCCAGGATGCATAATACCAAGTTTTACTTTGCCGCTGTCGTCCAAATATGCCTTATTTAAATCAGGAAGCCCCATGAACTTGGCTATGGAAGGTTCCCAGTCAGCAAACTGAATAAAAGGAGTCATATCAGGATATTTTTCCTTAACCATTTTTAATACTTCCATAAAATCTTCAAGTGATTCAAGGGGCGGATTTCCAAGCTCCTTTAGTATATCCTCTCTTACGTGCAACCATGACGAACCTACTGACGGCAGCACTGCCGGATGTTGCCAGTCTGCGTCACTTGCATAGGTGTTGGTAAGTGAATAGAAATGGCCGTCTTCCTCAAGGTTGTTTGCAATCTCCCCTGGATCGAGTAATTTAAGGAACTCCGGACAATACTGCTTCATCAATTCATCATATGCCAGACTATACTGGCTGTTTGAAAGCCTGTCAAACATTATTGGATTTTCAACGTATATAAGGTCGGGTAATTGATTTGAAGCTATCATGACTTCCAGCTGGCTGCTGTCGCCGGTAGTAGCTTTGGTAATGTCAAGAGTAACACCCGTTTTTTCTGTAATTACAGGGGATATGTCATCTTTGCCCCATGTATCAACCACATACCATGACATATCAATGAATGCGCTCAAAGTAACAGGAGAAGTATCTTTCTTCCAGGATAAATCTGCAGTTTCCCATGTGAGATTTTCATCTGTCTCTGTCGTATTTTCTGTTGCATTAGATTCATCCTGGGATGCTGAATCGGTAGCTTTATTATCGGTATTTTGAGTGTCTTGTGCTGTTTCTTTAGATTTTCCGCAGCCCATAAGAGTTGTGGTTAAAACTAAAACCAATAGCAGAATGATCGATATTGCCCTTTTCACTTTCATTGAAACATCCTCCTTTTATTTTTTTATATTTTTTGGCTGAAAATGAAGCACTTGACACACAAACTTCTGCTTTTACTCCTTTCTCTTCCCTCCTTTTTCATTTAATGTTTTCAATAAATAATGTTTTAATAAGTACGCAGAAGTTCTGCTGCTTCATTTCAATTATGTACTTCTATGTAAATTTGGTTAATTATGTTATCTTAAAAATTGACAATAAGATACTACCTTACCTAAAATGTCTTGATTAATTAGGTAAACACAACATTTGCCCTTTACAACTCAGGTTAACTCGCTGGGCTGCTTACAGTTCATGGCATTTTCATTATTTTTCCTGGTATTTTAATGGTATTGCGGAAAAGATTTTATCGGAGCTGTTTGCAGAATATTTGTTTTATGTAGTTTTTGTTTTATTTATTGAATTTTTCATTAACCTCTTTTGTTATACTATCGCCTCCCATGGCTTTCCAGTCTTCAACAAATTTGTCAAAGGTCTCTATGGGAGCCCCTGTAATTATTTTTATAAATGTCTCTTCTTCCATCTTCAAAAGGGCATCTGATTTCTCTATCATTGTCGGAGTCTTCATGCCATAAAACTCGTTATATATAAATTTGTTATTTTTTATTAATTTGCGAATGTTGCCGTAAGAACCGTTTGGATCAGCAAAAATGCAATAATACAGCCATTTTGTATTATCTTTTTCATTCAGGTATTTCCATGCATACTTGACGCGGTCTTTATTAAATATGGATACTTCATTAAGATTACCGCTGTTGAAAGCATTCATCATTGTTTCATATTCCCAGTCATCCCATCCGGATTCATAATAATACAGCCCTACCCAGTGATGATTCCAGCAGCCTTCTTTGCCCTGCAGCAAAATTTCACTGTATTTGCCGTCCTGGGTACAGTAAAGAATATCGTAAAGCAAATTAAGCATTCGCACAAATGCCTGGGGATTTTTACACCTTTTGCTGACTACGTTATAACCGACCAGCTCCAGCTTATTTACCTGATTCATCGCCAGCCCGCCATTCACGGATACAGCAGGGACAATTACCCATTCAGCCCCATCGTTTTTGAGCATGGCATCCTGCAGCGGCCAGACAGGAGCCCACAGATTGGCATTATAAACACCCACTTTATTCGCAATTACATCTTCTGCAACCTTGCTTCTATCGTAGGAAACAAAGTCTTCTATAATGCAGCCTTCTTTATACAGTTCTTGCATTACCTTAAGGGCGTTTTTTACTTCCGGCTGGATACTGCCGTAAACAATCTGTCCGTCAGCATTCTTCAGCCAAATCCTCGGGTATGCATTAAAGCCGTTAAAAAAGCTGACAGCATTACAACCTCCGGTTCCCACATCGAAAATGTCTCTGGAAAGTGCAATACCGTATGTATCATCTTTACCGTTTCCATCCGGGTCCTGTGTGTTAAAAGCCCTTATGACATTCAGAAGGTCGTCCATGCTTTGAGGTATCGGAAGTCCAAGATTGTCCAACCAGTCTTTTCTAATGTACCATAACGCTGCTGAATCATAGATACATATGCTATAAGGTATTGCCATCAGTTTGCCGTCTACCCTGCAGATATCCATTACAACCTGTGCTTTTTCATTCTGTAAGGAACGCTTCACTTCATCTGATGCATATTTATCGATTATGTCATCAAGGGGCATTATCATATCAGCCTTCAGCAACTGCATAAACTGCGTGTCGTTAACACACATTATGTCAGGAATTTCTCCTGAGGCTATGGTAAGGTTCATTTTCTGCTCTGCCTGTTCCTTATCAACCCCCCAGAGCACTTTAACATTAATGCCTAATTTATCTCTGCAATACCACGTCCAAAGATTATTTCTATAGTCAACCCCTTCAGCATACTCATAAATGGAATTTGTCGCTTCCTTCACTACAATTGAAATATCCACAGGTGGATCAAACTTGCCAAAAGGATCATAATTCTCCGCATTGTGTTTATCTGTATCTCGCGAGTTGCCAGCGCCTGTATTATAACCAGAAAGAAAGAGGACCTGAGTACCAATAACCTGCGTACCAATAAAGTACAGCACCGAGGAAATTATCAACACTATAACTATAAGCAGCACGCTTGAATAATTTAGTTTCAACTCATAGCCCCCTTTGCCGTACCTGGCAATACAGTATGCAATACAAACTTCTACGATAATATTGTATGCCAGGTTCATATATTAGAAAATACATAAATTCTTTACTTTCTTTATTTTTATTTACTACTTTTCTAGTGCCACTGGTACCGACAAATTTTGCTTCCACTAAAGCCATTACCTGAGCTAATCCCTATCACTTGCACTAATAACTATTGCTCGCACTAACAGCAATTACTTTTAATAATAACCATTACTGGGTATTCCGATACTGTTGCGGAGAAACCCCCGTATACCTTTTAAAAAGAATTGAGAAATATGCCGGATTGCTGATACCAAC
>JAMOAC010000327.1 GCA_023621975.1 Bacillota bacterium
AATCAGGGATAGAACAACTATTAACTGAATATATTATATAAAGATAAGTGAAGAAATAAAAATAATTGCAGAAAAGATGCATGCAACAGGTATGTGGATAGGCTAGCGGCAAATAAGAAGGAAAAAACCTGGTATTTTATTTAAAAAATAAGATAATATATTAAAAATATTAATTTAAGAATTAATTATTTAAATATACAAATTGAAATATTAAAAATTAAGGTGTAAAATATAATAAAGTGTTAAATATATAATACATAAGTTACAATAAAAAAGAATGATGGAGGAGGTTTTTATATGGCTTTTTTTGAAAGCATTTCCAAAAAAGTTACCGATACTGCCAGGGCTGCAGCCAAAAAATCAGGGGACATTGTTGAAGTTACCAAGCTTAACCTGAGTATAGCTGCAGAGGAAGACAAAATAAAAAGAAAGTACATGGAAATAGGCAAGACAGTATACGAGGCATACGTTAACGGCGAAGAAATACCGTATTCATTCAGGAAATTATGCGAAGACGTGAAAGAATACGAAAAGAATATTGAAGAGATGAAAGAAAAGGTACTTCAATTAAAAGGATTGAAGACCTGCCCGTCATGCAAGGCTGAACTGGATGAAGAATTTGCATTCTGTCCGAAATGCGGTGCAAAGCAGGAAATCCGTACTGAAGATAAGGAACCGGAATGCTGCTGTGAAGAGCCGGAAGATACAGGTGATAATAAAGAATAACATATTGCCAGGCTGGATATAAGCTTATATATGCTGAAAGAATAAGCACTAATAAAAAATATTGCAAAGGGATACTCATTAAGGGCTGTCCCTTTTTTATTACCTGTGTATTGCCATGTTTTTTAATTATGATAAAATATCCTAAAAGAAAAAACTCATGTACACTATGGGAGCGATAAGGTATATAATAAGGGTATATACTTCAGGATATAAACATTATGATTTCTATTTTTATGTTCTTTTAAAAAAAAGAGGGGTGTTTGCTTGAATACAATCAATTTCGGGGAAAAAAGATGCAATTATTGTGGGGAAAACATAGGCGCAAATGCAAGAAGGTGCCCTTATTGCGGCAGCCTGGCTGAACCTGAGACAAGCGTGGTTGAAGCCAAATATAACCCTGCGCCTGATAATTCCATGCCTGATAATTCTGTACCTGAAAATGAAGAAGGCGTGTCGCAGGTTCAAAGCGAATTGGCGTACAGCGCTGAAAGCCCATTACAGGGCAAGGATTTAACAATGCAGGAGACGACGCAGGAAGCAATACATGAAGCAATACAAAGCCCGATACAGGAAACAATTAAAGAAAGCGCCGCAAGCGGAGTTACCGAAAATACGAGAGCTTATTACGATGCCTCATGGAGAGCGGACACATCCGGCAATTTCCAGCACGCACAGGTACAAAACGTCAATAATAATATCAAGGGAATGAGCAACGGCCTTAAGGTTTTTCTTACGGTCATTGCTTCCGTTATACCGGGTATAGGGCAGCTTATAGGCATTATCTGTGGCATTGTATTCATCAATCTGGATGATAACAGGGACAAAAAATCCTTTGGTGTTGCGTTGCTCATTGCATCCATTGTCATGTTTGTATTAAATTTCCTGTTTTATCTCATTCTTGTTGTTGCTATCAGGTCGGCATTATCTATACAGCATGTTTAAAGAGGATGAAGAAAATGAATGTGGCCAAGGGAAATCTGAGAAGGGAGATTCTTAAAAAGCGCAGTGAGGTTGCCGAAAGTGAAATTGAAGCGTTAAGCCGGATTATAATGAAGAAGGCGGCAGAATTATACTTGTCCGATGCAATTAAGCTGATAATGTGCTATATGGATTTCAGAAATGAAGTAAAGACGGGGGATTTTATAAAAGAATGCCTTGCTCTCGGGAAAAGGATAGCACTTCCGCGGGTTGAAAAGGGGCCTGACGGCAGAAAAAAGATTTTCCCATACGAAATAAAGGATTTACTACGTGATGTAACACCGGGGACATACGGCATTCTTGAGCCTAACCCTGAGCTTGCAAAGCCGGTGAAGCCTTCTGATATTGATTTGGTTATTGTCCCCGGAGTTGTATTTGATGAGAGGAAATTCAGGATAGGATATGGCGGAGGATATTACGACAGGTTTTTATCCGAGGTAAGACCTGACTGCATTAAGCTGGCACCTGCTTTCGAATTGCAGATAGTAGACGAAATCCCCCGGGAAGGGCATGACATTCCCGTGGACGTTATCATAACGGATAAACGGTTGATATTATAAATGCCGTTTTTTGCAAATTTTAAAAGTTATAATTTATTAATAATTATTTATCATTATTAATGGAAAATTTAATGAAAGGATAAGGCTATGAACAAAAAAAGTACAGTAACGGGCGCTAACAAGCTATTCTTTCTGTTTACCGTTCTTTATCTCGTGTTTCAGATAATTCTTGCTTTCGTGGCATCAATCTTCGCTTTCATATATGGTGCGGACTATTACGAAAAATTTTTCAGTGAAAACATGTATAATATCCTTTTGACCAACCAATATGTAATTATCCTTCTGCCGGTAATCATATATATGCTTGTAAAAAAACTGAGTTTTAAGGAAGTGTTCAGGCTCAATAAATTGGACGCATTATCCGCGCTTATCATCATACTGATATCTTTTCCTGCTTTATTTGTGGCAGTAATGTTAAATACGATTGTTGTTTACCTGCTGCAGTACATAGGAAGCATTCCCGTACAGCCCATTCCGGTTCCGGGGAACCTGAAGGAACTTGCAGTGGGATTATTTGTAGTTGCAGTTTCGCCGGCCATATGTGAGGAGCTGCTTCACAGGGGAATTATGCTGAAAGCCTATGAAAACAGGGGTTCTGTGAAAGCTGTTGTTATAACATCCATTATTTTCGGTCTTTTCCATTTTGATATAACAAATTTGCTAGGAGCAACCTTTTTAGGCCTGCTGATAGGATATTATGTCTTAAGGACCAATTCCATTTATGCAGGGATGCTTGCCCATTTCATGCATAATGCAATACATGAGTTTATGCTCTATTTTTCCAGAAGCGAAGCAACACGCAGCGAATTCATAGTAATTCCCGAAGCTGAATTATTTGCGTCAATTGTTTATGGAATAGGAGGGCTCATATTGATTGCCGTACTGATTGCCGTTTTTCATAAAGTAACTCAGGGCAGGTATACATATAAACCGCCAATAAGCAGTATTAAGGGGGATATTGTTTCAATCTTGTCCCACTGGCCTGTCATATCCGTGCTCGCAGTATATGTATTAATAGCTGCACTTTATATTTCATCGATAATTTCAGCCGGTCCAACGATAAAATAACACAACTATATTAGGTTCGAGAAGTATATAATATATATATAACCACTGTTTGAGAGGTGGAAAAACCTTGTACCTGAAAGATAGGCAGGAATCTACGCGGTTCAAGAAGCCGGCTGTTTTTCCCCAGCTAAAGCAGGCACTGGATATACTGAGGATGAACGCTGATGAATTGTTCGATTACGTGGAAAAACAGATTGAGTTAAATCCTGTTCTGGATATTGGTGATTACAAGAAACCTTTTATAACCCGCGAATGTTACGATTCATTTACTGAACCTGAAGAAGGCGTTTATGAGATACACCAGATCAGCATTGATGACAGTTCCACGGATACTTATAATGATTACAATTTTGAAGATACGTCCAACAGGGTTTCGCTGAAGGAATATCTTTTGCTGCAGCTCCACAGTTCAGGACTGGACAGGGTCAGGATGAAGATCGGGGAATATCTGATCAGCAACGTGGATGAAAACGGGTATTTAACCTGCAGCCTGTCGGAAGCGGCGGCATATTTCAATGTTCCAATAGCCAAAATCAAAGATGTACTTTTGCACATCCAGACCTTCGACCCACCCGGGATTTGCGCAAGAAACCTTAAAGAATGCCTCCTGATTCAACTAAAACAAATGAATATCAAGGACAGGAACGTTTATCGGGTAATAAAAGGCTTTCTTGATGATCTGGCACTTGAAAGGGTTTCGGAGGTTGCAAGAAGCACAAATCTCAGCAAAAACGAAATTATAAACATACTGCGGCTAATCAGAACGCTGGAGCCAAAGCCCGGCAGAAATTTTTGCAACAATTCCGGTTCAAAATACGTTTTGCCCGACATTTTTATCAGGAAAATCAGAAATACATTCGAAGCAATATTAAATGAAGATGCAATTCCCGTCGTTAACATAGATAAATACTACAGGCAACTGAGTTCTCAGGAAATCAGCCCTGAAGCTAAAAAATTCATACAAAGAAGGATAAACAATGCCAACTGGCTGATAAAATGCATAGAACAAAGGAAAACACTTTTAAAAAGCCTTGGAGAATACATAGCTGCCGTTCAGAAAGACTTTTTTGAAAACGGTCAAGCCTATAAAAAAGTTATCCCTATAAAACAGGCGGCAGATGAACTTAATATAGATTCTGAGCTGGTAAGTTTGACTGCTGAGGGCAAATACGTACACTGCAGGTGGGGAGATTTTGAAATGAAATCTTTTTTTGCGTGATAAAATAAAAGCATGACGAAAACTGTTATAAAAGGTAATTAAAAGGGTATACATATTACATACATATGCTTTCTGCATACGTAAGCTAAATTTACAAGCAGATTCAAAGGAGAGATACCATGGTTGAAGTCAAAAAAATCATTTACTGGGTAGGAATAAAAGACTGGGAACTGAGAGAGTTTCACGGACATGAGTTTTCAACTCACAGGGGCTCCAGCTATAACTCATATCTTATAAAGGATGAAAAGACAGTGCTGGTGGATACTGTGTGGAATCCTTTTAAGGAAGAGTTTGTGGAGAAGCTGGAAAGGGAAGTGGGAATCAGGAATATTGACGCTGTTGTAATCAATCACGTCGAGCCTGACCATGCCGGGAGCCTTGGCGAAATAATGTCAAAAATTCAGGATGTGCCCATATACTGTACCGAAAAAGGAGCGGAAGCCATTAAAAGGCATTTCCATAAGAACTGGAACTGTAAAATAGTCAAAACAGGCGATTCCGTTAAAATTGGCGAATATGAGCTGGTTTTCGTGGAGATGACCATGCTTCACTGGCCTGACAGCATGCTTACGTATGTTAAAGGCGCCAACGTTGTGCTTTCAAATGACGCTTTCGGACAGCACTATGCAACGGCAGGAATGTTTAATGATGAAGTGGACAATTGCGAGCTGTACCAGGAGGCAATAAAGTATTATGCAAATATACTGGCTCCCTTTAGTGCTCTTGTGAAAAAAAAGATTGAGCAGATCAGGGAAATGAACCTCCCCATTGACATGATTGCCCCAAGTCACGGTGTGATTTGGCGGGACAACCCGATGCAGATCGTGGATAAGTACTATGAGTGGTCGCAGGATTATAAAGAGGATTTTGTGGTAATTATTTACGACACAATGTATAATGCCACCAAAAGCATGGCCGAGTCCATAGCAAAAGGTTTGGCAAACAGGAATGTAAAGAGCATACTGTATAACGCTTCACTTACGGATCCCAGCGACCTGGTTCCACAGGTGTTTAAATCCAAGGGAGTAATAATGGGGAGCTGTACGGTAAATAATACGTATTTAAGGTCCATAGCCGGACTGTTGGACCATATAAAAGGTCTGAAGTTTAAGAATAAAGCGGCAGCAGCCTTCGGAAGCTACGGCTGGAGCGGAGGTGCTGCAGGCAAGATAAGCAGGGAACTGGGTGAAGCCGGCATGAAAATAGTCCAGGAGCCTTTGCAGATCAAATACCGGCCCACTTCAGAAGAACTGAAACAGTGTGAAATTTTCGGAGAGAAATTCGCAGATGCGTTGGATTTGATTTAATATAATTTAAAGATTTTTCCACTGCCATAGCCTGTTTTCGATGCCGTATCGTAACAGGGTTGAAGGAGGATTAACAATGAGCTTTAAAAAGGGGTTTGTCTGGGGTGCCTCGACTGCAGCATATCAAATTGAAGGGGCAGCATTTGAAGACGGAAAAGGACTTTCCGTATGGGACATGTGCTGCATGAGGCCGGGATTTGTGAAGAACGGAGATACGGGAGATGTAGCCTGTGATCACTACCACCGGTATAAGGAAGATGTGGCCATAATGAAGGAAATAGGTTTACAGGCCTACAGGATGTCCATTTCCTGGCCGAGAGTGCTTCCTGATGGTACAGGCAGAGTAAATGAAAAAGGTTTGGACTTTTATGACAAGCTGGTAGACGAGTTGCTGAATAATGGGATTACGCCATATGTTACGCTGTTTCATTGGGATTATCCCTACGAATTGTATAAAAAAGGCGGATGGTTGAATCCTGAAAGCTCCGATTGGTTTGCTGAATATACCAGGGTGGTTGTGGAAAGGCTGTCTGACAGGGTAAGGCACTGGATGACTCTCAATGAGCCTCAATGCTTTATTATTCTCGGGCACCATGACGGTATACATGCTCCCGGGTTGAAACTTGACAAAAGGGATATTTTTCAGGCAATTCATAATGCTTTGCTTGCCCATGGGAAGTCCGTTGAAACCATCAGGCAATATTCCAAGGTACCTTGTGAAGTTGGTCTTGCACCTGCTGGAAATATTTTTATTCCTGAAACATTGTCAGAAAAGGACGTTGAAAAAGCAAGAGAGGTTATGTTTACTTGCCGGGAAGATGACCTATGGTCAAACTCATGGTGGCTGGACCCCGCATTTTTGGGCAAATATCCTGAAGACGGGCTTGAAAAATACGAAAAGTGGCTTCCAGAAATATGGCAGGATGACATGAAAATAATTCACCAGCCTCTGGACTTTTTTGGCTGCAATATTTATCATGGAACAAGGGTGCGCTTTAATAGTGAAAAACCCCTTCAGTTTGAAATAGTAAAAAATAAACCCGGATATGACCAGACAGCTTTCAAATGGCCTGTAACTCCCGAAGCGCTTTACTGGGGGCCGAAATTCTTTTATGAAAGATATGGCAAACCCATACTGATAACTGAAAACGGCCTTTCGAATGCTGATTGGGTAAGCGTAGACGGTAAGGTCCATGACCCGCAAAGGATTGATTTCCTGTACAGGTATATCAGGGAGTTAAAAAGGGCTGTACAGGACGGAGTTGATGTAAAGGGATATTTTACATGGTCGCTGATGGATAATTTTGAATGGGCACAGGGGTACAATGAAAGGTTCGGGCTTGTGCACATCGATTATGCGACTCAGAAGAGAACCATTAAAGATTCCGGTTACTGGTACAGGGCTGTTATTGAGAGCAACGGCAGCATAATTACGTAAAATATATACGTTAAAGGCAGATTCTGCTGAATTGTTCCAATCTTGTTAAAATTGAAAGGCGAATTAAAGGGCGGCTTAAATACATAATTCTTTCAATATTATTTTCAAGCCGCCCTTAAATTATATCTTAAATGATATTATTCCAGTCACCTTATATGTGGCCACACCGGTTTGGTTTTGGTGTATTTTACAACGCCAAGGTATCCAAGTATGCCCCTTTCGCCAAAGTGTTTCCATTCGATATCTTTTATTTTCTCTTCTGAATAGCGGTCAATTTCCCCGATCTCTTTTCTGATATCATCGGCATAATCCCTCAAGGCATCTATTTCCTTGCTGGTCAAAGCACGCTGACAATCATCAGAATTAAGGATTCTGTTCAATTCAGAAGCATATTCATACCCGTCTTCAACGTCCTTGGTGGCGTTCTTGAGAAACATCAATAACTTCTCAGGTATTTCACGCTGCATAAACTATCACCTTCTCAAATCAATATTTAATTTAAGTGCATTGCAAAGCAATCACCAAAAAAATTCACCGTTTATTTATTATTATAGAACTTGGATAGGTTGATATACAATAGTAAATTAAAGGACAAATTTTACCTGAATTAAACTGAGCATATATTTTAGAAAGGCAGGAAGTGTCTTAAAAAATTTACATGAAATGTGGGGGTCAGGATGGCGGATAAGGGGCATAAAGCGAAAATCCCTGATAAAATTGTAAAGTACAGCGGAGAGTTGTCCCATAGTGAAGCAATTTACCGGCTTGCCGTCATCTGCTTCAATTCAAGGGAGGAAATAAAAAAATACATTGAGCGGGAGGATTTGCAAGCCTGATGGAGACTCATAAGTACAGGGTAGGCATTTACACGAGGGAAAGCAGGGACGACAATGATGAGAATTATGAGACCATTGAGACTCAAAGGGACCTTCTTATTGAATTTGTAAAAAGGGAAAAGCTTGGGGAAGTTACCAGGGTTTATATTGACAACAATGTTTCCGGAGCGGGGTTTGAGCGCGAAGGCCTCAGGCAGCTGAAGGAAGATATAATAAACCGCAATATTGACTTGTTGCTTGTAAAGGACCTTTCAAGGCTCGGAAGGAATAATGCCAAAACCCTACTTTTTCTTGATTTCATTGAGGAGCACGGTGTAAGGCTTCTGACTTACGACGGCAAATATGACAGCCTGAAGGACAATGATACGGTTGGTATTGAAACGTGGATAAACGAGCGGTACCTGAAAGATACATCCAGGAAAATACGGGCAAGCCTTCGGTTTAAAATCGAGAGGGGAGAATATATCGGAAATGCACCATATGGATACGTTAAGTCGGAAAAGGAAAAAAACCGGCTTGAAATAGACGAAGAAACCGCCCATGTAGTAAGGGAAATATTTGATCTTTACAAACGCGGGTATGGTTATGCATATATAGCTAAAATACTGAACGAGAGGGGCTACCCTCCTCCTTCAGACAGGACAAGGATTAAAAATAATGGTGGATGGAACGCTGTCGGTGTACAGAGAATTCTTTCAAACAGGGTATATATTGGGGACACGGTACAGGGAGTAAGTGAAAAGATAAGCTTTAAAAGCAAGAAAACACGGCGCCTGCCGCAGTCATGCTGGGTGATAACCGAGGGTACACACGAGCCGATAATTGATAAGGAGGATTTTGAACTGGTTCAGAAAATAAGAAGAAGCAGAAGGACAATAAATGACTCCCACAAAGGAAAGCTGCACCTTTTCAGCGGTGTTCTTTACTGTGGTACGTGCGGCAGCAGGATGTTTGCCAGAAAACGCAAAGGCCGCCCTGTCGGATATATATGCAGTAATTACAGCAGGAACGGGAAAGCGGCCTGTACCAGCCATCATATAAGAGAATCAATATTAAGGGAAATGGTAATTGAAGAAATACTGAAATTATTTTCCAACTGTGAAGCAGTAAAGAAGGCTGAAGAAATGCTTGAAGAAAAAATTCCACATCTTGTTACGGGTTTGTCCCGGTATGAAGCATTAAAGCAGCAGCTTGTGACGAGGGAAAAGCAGCAGGAACTTCTTTATATGGACAGACTTGAAGGTAGGATATCCGGGGATTTGTTTGACAGAATGAACCGGGCATTACAGGAAAGGATGGAGCAGTTAAAGCTTGAAATTGAAAGAATTGAGCGGAATAAGACCGGTGAGATGGATGCCTCAAAACTGATCGAATTTTCCAAAAAAGCTGTATCCGAAGGCTTTCTGACAAGGGAAATGGTCAGGCTGATAGTGAACAGGATTGATGTACTTGAAAACGCTGTTGTGGCTGTTGATTTTAAACTGCAAAAGATATAGAATTAATATCAAGCTGGAAAAAAGAAATAGATTGATATCAAGATGGAAATACAGGTTAATCTGTTGTGCCTTTTTGGATATATAATGTAGCGGGTTAACTTATCGGATAAAACAATGTTGGAAGAACCAGTAATAAATTAAAATAATGGGAAGCGGGAGGACAAGGCCGTGAAGAAAGTAATGCTCATATATAACCCATTTTCAGGAAACAGAAATGTTCCCAAAATGCTTGACAATATAATAGAAAGGTTTATGAAAGAGGATATTGTGGTATTGCCCTATAGAATAAGTGAAGACAGTGGCGAAAATTTCATTGAGTTGTTGAAGGAAGGAGGTTTTTCGTCAGTAATAATCTCCGGCGGTGACGGGACGATAAATTCAATAGTAAATGACATGTTAAAAAACGAGATAAATCTTCCACTGGGGATAATACCGGCAGGAACCTGCAATGACTTTGCAAGAAGCCTCGATATACCGTCTGATTTAAACAAATGCCTGGATATTATTATAGGAGGGAAAATTGCCGAAGTGGATATCGGCTTGATAAACGGGGAAAAATATTTCCTCAACACATGTGCAGGTGGAGTATTCGTGGATGTTTCCTTCAGCAC
>JAMOAC010000496.1 GCA_023621975.1 Bacillota bacterium
GTAACAGCAAGAGTTTGAGAAACGGAATATTTGTTTTTGATAATATACCCTTTGGTTTTCATGTGGGATACAACGTCCTCAGTTATATAGACATCATCCGGATAATGCATGGGAATGAATACCGGCTTTGCTCCATATTTTTCTGCCATGTAATCTGCCGTTTGCGCTATCACTTTGACATACCTTTCGCTTCCGTACCAGCTACGCACCGAGAAACCAACATATGGACCGGCAAGTTCAACTCCTTCTCTCATAAAAATCTTATCCGCCTCTTCACCTGGTGCAGCTTTGACGGTCAGTGCCGGATCGGCTGTCACGATTATATGAGGCTTGTTGATATTGAGGCTTTCAAGTTCTTTCATTGACAGGTTTTCCCTCAGAGTAATAACATTAACCTTATTCAATATTTTACGCGTCATGTTTTTATTGTTGTTTCTTTTTAGCGGGCCTATTCCGTTTGCGTAAAACATGACCTTAAGGCCCATCTTTTTTGCCAGCCATGTTGTTCCCAGATAGTAGAGAAGGGAGCGCGTGCTGGTATTGTCCTGTATTATGTTTCCTCCGCCATAAATAAACAGTTTTGCGCTTTTCATGACTTTAAATATATGCATAAAGTTAAACCTTTTTATAGAATCAACCGAGTACATGGATTTTGTCTCGGTCGGATTGTTTGACAAAACTGCTATTTTCAAGTCTTTATTATACGTCCTGAGATTGTTTATAATTGCCATGAGCATTGCGTCGTCTCCTATGTTTTTAAAGCCATAGTATCCTGAAATTATGACATCGTACCCCGAAGGCTTCACGGCAGCCTTTCTCAGGATGGTTTCGTATATTGAAAGCTGGGTGGCGCACATGTTTTCCAGCGAAAACATTGTGCTGGCTTTTTTGTATATTTTCTCCCCCATGAGTGCCCTTTTTTCGCCGTTTTCCGCAAGCTCCAGGATGTATTTTGCCAGAGTATTGTAATCGCCGGGATTAAAGAGGTATCCATTTTCTCCGCTCTCTATGAGGTCGGGAATGCCTCCTACATTACTGCTTATCGTGGCTTTTTTAAACCTTGCCCCCTCTAGTATTGAGTAGGGGAAACTTTCACTGATTGAAGTAAGCACGCTGATGTCAACGATACTCATGAGCTCATAAGGATCATTAAGCCAGCCAAGGAAAACAACATTGTCGGTTACGCCGAGGGATTTTGCCTGCTTTTCCAGGTTTTCCCTGTCCTCCCCGTCTCCGCCTATAAGGAATTTTACGGCCGGGTTTTTTTCAACAACAATTTTTGCAGCCTTTATGAGGGTATCTATGCCCTTTACGGGATAAAGACGCGCTGCGATACCGACGATTATGTCCTTGCCATCGAGATTAAGGTTATATTTTGCTGAAAACTCTTCTCTGGAGTATGATTTCAGGGGTTTCCTGAAATCCATCCCGTTATAGAGCGTAAAAATGTTCTCAGGATTGAATTTCCTTTCAATGAGCATTTTCCTGAAGTTGTTGGATACACCTATATAATAATCTATGAATCTCAATGCAACGGCATTTATTGAACCAAATGTAAGCCTTTTGATCAAACTGTGCATATAGTCAAGCCTGTAGTCACTGTGCACCGTAGTGACAGTAGGCAATTTGGTGAAAAATCCTACAATAAGCGCAAACATGTTGGCTTTTGCGCCGTGGGAGTGTATTATCTGATACTTGCCTTCCTTTATAATGGTAATAACTCTCCTGATGTCGCGTATCAAGCTTCCTGTCTTGACAACTTCCACATCTATTCCCATAGCCCGCGCGTCGTCAGCAAATACGCCCGGGCGGAAACTTACTATTTTAACGTCTATATGCTTTCCGAGCTCTTTTACAAGGGAAAGGACATGAACTTTGGCACCGCCAACGTCCCCTCCGCCTATAAGGTGCAAAACTTTCATACTTTATCCCCTTACCTTTATTGATATTTAAAGTTTATTTTATGACGTTGTGTTTGTCAATGTTTGCAGCCTTTTTGACTAAAGCTTGTACTTATTGCAAAACATATATAAAGAAGTTACTTGTACTTATATGTAAAGAGAATATTATATGAGATTATACACGCTGGAAACCTGGGATTTATATTAGTATAATTTAAATTAATATATTAAATTTATAATTTAATATGAAGTGTATTTGAGATTCATCATCAATGAATGATCTATGAACATGGAACAGACAACAGTGCATAATATAAGAACATATAGCAGGCAACAGTACATGATATTGGAAACAGAGGAATTATGTCATGAGTGAGAGAAAAGCATCCGGAATATGGAAGGAATATTTGCTGATCATAATTGGATCATTTATTACGGCGGCATCAATCAATATTTTTTTAGTGCCTAACAAGATAGCACCCGGCGGGGTAAGCGGCATAGCAACCGTTATTTATTACCTGATTGGAGGCAGGGTTCCCGTAGGGCTGATAATGCTGATATTGAATGTTCCACTGTTCCTAATGGGGATGAGATACATAGGAAGGAAATTCGTGGTAAGAACCCTTTTCAGCACGGTGTTCCTTTCGGTGGCGATTGATATCACCGAGCCTTTGACGAATTTTTTTGTTGAAAATTTTCTTCTTAACCACGAAGGGATACCTGCTCAATCAGATATGCTTCTATATGCCATATTCGGCGGGTTTTTAATGGGTTTGGGCCTTGGCACGGTTTTCAGGTCTGGGGCGACAACGGGAGGAACGGACCTTGCCGCCAAAATTGTTCACAATTTTATTCCCCGGTTTACAATCGGCCAGATTCTATTGTTCATTGACACAAGCGTAATCATCTTTGCAGCAGTGTCTTTTGGCAGTTTTCAATTGGCTCTGTATGCCATTGTCACCCTGTTTATTTCCTCAAAGGTTATTGATGCAATTTTGGAAGGTGTCAATTTTGCAAAGGCGGTATTTATAATATCTGATAAATCAGATAAGATATCCCGGCAGATAATGGAGAAACTGGACAGAGGAGTTACTGCCTTAAAAGGAAGAGGTATGTATACAGGCATCGACAGGACAGTGCTGCTTTGTATTGTTCACAGAGGACAGCTTACACAGTTAAAGGAGATTGTTAAAGAAGTGGATAAAAAAGCTTTTGTAATATTGACAGACATAAGGGAGGTGCTTGGAGAAGGCTTTAAGACTTATGACTGAAGGTGCAATAAGTGCACAAATGCAGGCGTAATGTGGTGAAAAATTGTACAAAATTGCCTTTTCAACAAACATGGGGCTATAAGAGACATAACAGGACATGTTTGTTAAACTATAGACTAATTTCTTATGCTGTAGTATACTATTCTATGAAAATTTTTGAAAAGGAGTTGTAATCGGATGGATAAGCAGGAGTTAAAGCAGTTAAAAATAATAGCTACCCGGATCAGAAAGCATATAATAGATGAAGTATACAGTGCCTCATCGGGACATCCGGGAGGATCGCTTTCATGTACGGATATATTGACTGTCCTGTATTTTCGTGAAATGCGGGTAGATCCTAAGAATCCAGAATGGCCCGACAGAGATAGATTCGTTCTTTCTAAAGGCCACTGTGCACCTGCTCTTTATGCGGTACTTGCTGAGAAAGGCTTCTTCCCGGTGGAGGAACTTGTAAATTTCAGAAGCGCGGAAAGTTTCCTGGAAGGCCACCCAAGCATGAGGTATGTCAAGGGAGTTGATATGTCCACCGGGTCACTTGGACAGGGAATCTCTGCTGCAACAGGTATGGCTATTGCTGGAAAATTGGACAAGAAAGATTACAGGGTATATTCAATATTGGGAGACGGGGAGCTTGAGGAAGGCCAGGTATGGGAAGCATGCATGTCTGCGGCTCATTATAAATTGGACAATCTTACTGCATTTGTTGACTATAACGGGTTGCAAATTGACGGAAAAATATCCGATGTAATGTCTCCCGAGCCTATCGTTGACAAATTCAAGGCATTTGGATGGAATGTTATAGAAATTGACGGACATGATTTTGAGCAGATTATAAACGCTATAGATCAGGCGAAGAAGACAAAGGGAATGCCTACTGTTATTGTTGCTCACACGATTAAAGGAAAAGGCGTATCATTTATGGAAAATCAGGCAGGATGGCACGGAACAGCTCCTAACAAGGAACAGAGGGATCAGGCCATAGCTGAGTTGGATGCAATTTTATCTGAATTGGAGGGTGAATAACATGGCAGAGAAGATAGCTACAAGAGAAGCATACGGTAATGCTCTGGCGGAATTTGGCGGAGATGAAAGAATAGTAGTATTGGATGCCGATCTGTCTAAATCTACAAAGACTGATACCTTCAAGAAAAAGTACCCTGAAAGATTTTTTAACATGGGAATAGCTGAAGGTAATATGATGGCAACAGCAGCAGGGATAGCTTCCTGCGGTAAGATTGTATTTGCAAGTACATTTGCTATTTTTGCAGCTGAACGTGGATGTGAACAGATAAGAAACTCAATATGCTACCCTAAGCTGAATGTAAAGGTAGCTGCAACACATGCGGGTATTTCGGTAGGTGAGGACGGAGCCTCCCATCAGGCTGTTGAAGATATTGCAATAATGCGTTCATTAGCGAACATGGTAGTTATCAGCCCGGCAGATGCCGTTGAGACAAGGCTTGCCGTAAAGGCGGCTATAGAGCACGATGGCCCCGTATATTTAAGACTGGGAAGGCTGGCGGTTCCTACACTGTTTGATGAGAATTACAAGTTTGAGTTGGGCAAGGGTGTTACTCTCGCAGAAGGTTCTGACGTGACGATAGTTGCTACAGGACTTATGGTTCAGTATGCTTTGGAGGCAAAAGACGTCCTTGCAAAGGAAGGAATAAATGCAAGGGTTATAAATATTCACACCATTAAGCCCATAGATGAAGAGATTATTATTAAAGCAGCGAAGGAAACAGGAGCATTGGTTACTGCTGAAGAGCATAACATAATAGGCGGACTTGGCAGTGCTGTAGCCGAAGTTTTGGTAGAAAACTGTCCTGTTCCGCTTAAAAGAGTGGGTATAGAGGACAAATTCGGAAAATCGGGCAAACCTGCCAAACTTCTTGAAATGTACGGCTTAACTACGCAAAACATTGTAAATAAAGCCAAGGAAGCCATAAAAATGAAGAAATAACATTTATCGGGAGAATATAGAATATTAATATTAAAAAACAGAAAAGCTGGGCTAATTAATATTATATATATATTAAGCCCTGCTTTTTTTATTGACAAAAGATGAAATATGAAATATAATAATATGTAGAGTAAAGCTCAACAATCAACATTATACGTCAGCAAAGTATTTGATGAACGTTTGATTTCGAATAATTGTAAATTGTGCAATAAATCAGGATTTATCCTGGAAAGGGGGCATATATTATTTCTGTCACTGTATGTTAAGTGTTAACGAATATTATAATTTGTGCTAGAGTTAATTTATAAACTTGTTATTATTAAATATTTTAAGATTATATATTTTAAGGCAGTTCTTTAATATTAATATAAATTTGGAGGGTGATTGGAATGGCATACAATTATAATGCATACCCTTGGGGCAGATGGATTAAGTGGGGTATAGTGGGAATTTTGGTACTGATAATAGTTATCAGCGCAATTTCAACCTATAACGGGATTATTGTTGCAGAACAGGAAATGGAAAAAAGCTGGAGCCAGGTTGAGAATGTAATGCAGCGAAGGCTGGATACAATACCGAATCTTGTCGAGGTTGTAAAGGGCTATGTCAAGCATGAGGAAAAGGTTTTCGGTGATATTGCGGAAGCAAGGTCTGTTCTTATGAACAGCTCGGCAGGTATAGACGAAAAAGTTGCGGCAGATGAAAAGCTTACCCAGGCAACAAAGGAAGTGCTTTTGCTGGTTGAAAATTACCCGGAGTTGAAAGCAAGCCAGCAGTTCCATGATCTGCAAGTTGCAATTGAAGGTGCGGAAAACAGGGTTTCCGTGGAAAGAAGAAGGTTTATTGAAAAAGTACAGGAATATAATATAAAAGTTAAAAGATTTCCCGGAAATATATTTGCAAGATTGATGGGATTCACACCAAAGGAATACTACAAGGCTGACCCGGAAGCTGCAAAAGCCCCCAAGGTGGACTTTTCAGAGTGACGGTGAGGGGGGACGTTTCTCCACTTTACCTGGATTTAGTGAGGATATATAAAATGCATAATGTGGATGCATTATAAAAAAGCATGTGGATTAATAATAAGCATAACGATGCTGATGTAATTTATGGTGATGAAGGGAAAGAACAGGGGGGATGCAAGCTGGAAAGGCGTATTAATATTATTGCGGTAATAATTGCCTTATTTTCAGCTTTGGCAATTCATGTATCTGCGGCTGACTATCCATCTCCTACCAGAGAGTTTTTTGTAAATGACTTTGCAGATGTTTTGAACTATGAGACGGAAGAAAAAATATACAGGCTGGGAAAACAGTTGGAGGATAAGACGGGAGCCCAGGTAGTTTTGGTGACTATTGACTCCCTTAACGGTCAGGATATAGATGAATACGCCAACATACTTTTTGAGAAATGGGGAATAGGCCAAAAAGATGTTGATAACGGCATTCTCATATTGTATGCAAATGCTGAAAGGCTTTTAAGGATAGAAGTGGGCTATGGCCTGGAAGGTGCCGTACCTGACATAAAGACAGCTGAAATACGTGAAAATTATATAAAGCCTTATACTAAATATGATAATTTCAATTCCGGACTGTATAACGGATATGCGGCAATTGTAAATGAGGTTGCGAAAGAGTATGATGTTGAAATAAACGCAGATACAATTCCATCCCCCGGGAATCTGGATCAATATTATGGTGAAGAAAACGATGGAGACGGCTCAAGTCTGATAGTGTTTATTTTGATAATTGCGTTCCTTTTTTTTGACGGGGTTTTTTTGAAATTCAGGATTACTTTAGCAATTTTAAAAGGCCTCTTCTGGAGCAGCTACTACGGAGGCGGCAGACGCGGCGGCCGTGGAGGCTGGGGCGGAGGCGGCTTTGGTGGTTTCGGCGGAGGCGGCTTCGGTGGAGGCGGCTTCGGCGGCGGTTCAAGTGGTGGAGGCGGCAGATCCGGTGGAGGCGGCAGCAGCGGCAGGGTATAAATTTACACGTATATATTGAAGTTTCAAACTGTCTGTGGTATAATACAAAATTAATCGAATATAATCTTCAGGGCAGGGTGAAATTCCCGACCGGCGGTAATGTGGCATGAAGCCATTAGCCCGCGAGCGAAAGCCGACCCGGTGAGATTCCGGGGCCGACAGTATAGTCTGGATGGGAGAAGATTATAAAAAGTTTTGCGTATTAATTAATAACCGAAACATAATTCCCTGAAGTTATATTCAGGGAATTTTTTTATTTAGTGTGATGAATTAGGCTATGCAATGCCGGCCGGCATTTTGAATTGTATACAAAAGAGCATGGATAC
>JAMOAC010000324.1 GCA_023621975.1 Bacillota bacterium
GCTGAAGTAGGTTCCAAGGGTTTGGCTGTTCGCCAATTAAAGCGGTACGCGAGCTGGGTTCAGAACGTCGTGAGACAGTTCGGTCCCTATCTGTCGCGGGCGCAGGATATTTGAGGGGAGCTGTCCTTAGTACGAGAGGACCGGGATGGACGAACCGATGGTGTACCAGTTGTACCACCAGGTGCACAGCTGGGTAGCCAAGTTCGGAAGGGATAAACGCTGAAGGCATCTAAGCGTGAAGCCCCCCCCAAGATGAGATATCCCACCTGAAAAGGGTAAGACCCCATGAAGACTACATGGTAGATAGGCCAGGAGTGTAAGTGCAGTAATGCATTTAGCTGACTGGTACTAATAGGTCGAGGGCTTGACCATGCAAGTATGGGAGGCCTTATAGGAAGGAAGTCTGATGATGGTGGAAATCTCTTGCATTATATAGTTTTGAGGGTGCGAGGAAGCACCTGAAGAAGTGAAAAGTTTCTGGTGGAAATGACGAGAAGGAAACACCCGTTCCCATCCCGAACACGGAAGTTAAGCTTCTCAGTGCCGATGATACTAGGCTGGAGACGGCCTGGGAAAGTAGGTCTCTGCCAGAAATATATAAAAACAGTAAAAATGTTATATAATTATAAAATAATATTGCATGCATGGGACAAGTTATTTAGATGCAAGTTATTTAGATGTAAGTTATTTAGATATAAGTTATTTTTATAGATAAAGTTATATGGATAACAGAAAAGGGGTTAAGTGTCTTGAGGTTTATTGATGTATGGTCGTATAAATGTGCCTATTTCCTTACAAAACAGCTGGGCGAAAGCCATGAACAAAGAAGGGTGTATTATTACGGTTTTCAAATACTAATCGGAGGAATTGTAAAAGCAATAGTATTCCTGTCATTATCATACATAACAGGCGTGCTGGTACCTGTAATTGCCACATTGGTGTTTTTTGGCTTTATAAGGACTGTAGCTGGAGGATACCACATGGACAAGTTTGACAGGTGCCTTGTCACTTCCCTGGTCATCTTTATCGGTGCAGGGTTTATTGTTAAATATGCAGGGCCGCAGTTAAGCACTTTACTTTTGTCAATTCTGACCGGCATAGTTTTCGTACTGGCTCTGTTTGTACTAATAAAATATGCCCCTTCAGACACACCGTATAAACCGATAGTAAACCCGGTTAAAAGAAAAAGGCTGAAAATAATATCAATTATTAACCTCTTTATATGGCTGGTTGTAAATTCACTTCTTTTATATAATGACCGGAAAATGTTTGCTACAGCCGGCTTCATAGGTGTACTCCTTGCGCTTTTTATAGTATCACCGGCAGGCTATGCATTTTTCGATGTAATAAGCGGCAAACGCAGTATAAAATTCAAAAAAAACAGCACAATATAAATAGGAAAAAACACAAAACAATACTTCATACAAAAAATTAACAATAATAAATTGTTCAAATTAAATAATAATATTATGTTGATAAGTTGTAATGACGTCTTGTGGATAAGTTTTAAAGTTATCCACATTATTTAAACCTCCTGTGGATTTACATAAGTGAAAATGTGCAAACCCGCATAAATAAAGGGTTTCAGGTATTGCCCCAAAAAAGATTTATCCACAAGCTTGTGGATTGAGGGGTGAATTTATATCCTCATAAGTGGATAATCTATACCGCAACCGGGACAAATGACATAAAAATTATACATTTCTTAAAATAAATACCTGTCGATGTAAATCATAAATTTCTATTAATGGAAAATTCCGAAATTTTTCACTATGTATAAATGTTGCACAGGCAAGAATAATATGCCGCTTTGCACAACAGTTGACTGATTACATTCTAAAACTGTGGATAAACTAAATATGATTAAGCGAGCTGTGGATAAACTATGCATGATTAAGTGTCAAAGGAGGAAACATTAATGAAAGTAAAAGATATAATGACCAAGACAGTTGTTTTTGTAAACCCAACGTCAACTGTTGCTGATGCGGCACGTCTTATGCAACAGCATAATGTTGGCTCAATACCCGTGTGTGATCAAAACGGTGTAGTGGGAATCATAACTGACAGGGATATTGTAGTCAGAAATGTAGCAGTTGGAAATAATCCACAGTCCACCGCTGTAAAAGATGTTATGACATCGCATGTTGTAACTGCAAACCCGGAAATGGATATTAAGGATGCTTCCGAATTAATGTCAAAACAGCAGGTGCGCAGGCTTCCTGTTGTGGATAACAATACGCTTGTGGGAATAGTTGCCCTGGGAGATATAGCGGCGGATACACGCTTTGACATGGAAGCTTCCGAAGCACTGTCAGAAATATCAAGGCCTGCAAAACCGGAAAAGCTTGATAAATAAGTTGAACCTGGCAAAAAGCCATATGGGGACCTAATGTCCCCATATTTCACATATTTTCATAATGTGACCCTATAATTTTTAATAATTTATTTATGTGATATTCAATTTTAAACAACTTTACGGCAAATATAGATGTAAAACCTGGACCATTTCACCATGTAATGTAATGATTATCATTTGTTGGGTTAAGAAATATAACTATTAAGTTGAGAAATTTAACTATTAATAATAATATAATGCTGAAAAATTTCCTATAATATAATGCTGACAAATTTAATTGAGAACAAATCACACAGCATTATGTCGTCTGAGTTAACAGGCCTGAGCAGGATATAGCTTGCCCCCACGCCCAGAAGGACACCGGTACGGTCAACCAGGGGACCGTTTGAACCAATGAGGAATTCCACCCTTACCGTTCTTCCAATTTGGGTCCTGAGGAAGCCGGGGATATACATGGTGCTTTGGAGTGTCTGCGGTGTCGGCTGGCCGGGAGGAGCTGCCATTGCCTGCATTACGCTGCTTAAGGATGCAGGTGACGGGCCTGTCGGTAACCCTGTAGGCAGCTGAAGCTGAGGCTGTTGAATCAAAGGCTGCTGTATCATGGGTTGTTGAAGCTGCGCCTGCTGAATAGGAAACTGATTGTTCTGCCGGTATGTTTCATAAGGCACAACTGATGTATTTATCGGGATATCGGAATTTGAACCTGTTGACAACATATGATAACCGCAATGTAAAACTAATTTAAATAATCATGTTTAGTTTTACATTAACGGCTTTCACCACCTTTCATTAATTGAAAATTAAGTTTAAATATATATAAATTTTGATTAGCCATTTTGCAAAAGAAAGTGTGCAAGCGAAGCAGTTATGTCTGGGCATATAACGGTGTTGGCTGATAAAAGCAGTGCTGGTTAATCCTGTTGAAGAAGCTTCCCGTACGATTGCGCGGGAAATAATTTTCACAAGCGGGACTGAACGGATTGTAGTACCATAGACAATCGACCGCGCCTGAAAGCTGATTGCCGGCCAAAGCCCAGTCGGCAATATCGTAATGAATCTGTTCGGGCGGACAGCTCCAAACAGTCTGAGGATTAACTTCACCATAAACCGTTGGCATCATGCATGTAAATTGATATGGCTGTTCCAGAACTCTTCTTAAATCTCCCTGGCAGACTCTCTGGTATTCGCCATATGGAATATGAACCCTGTTCATTATTACCGTTGCAACAGCTTTCATTCCGTTTTCGCCTTCACCGCCGGCTTCGCACTTTATCACACGGGCAAAAAGTTCCCTTGTTGAAAAAGACATCATACACCACCTATCCGTTATACAAGCTGCGTTTGGCAATAAAAGCATATCAATAATCAACAGTATTTTAACTATTAACAGTATATTAACATAACCTGAAAAATGTAACCTTAAAAAACAAATGAGTATTAAATTTAATAAAAAGCAGATAATATGTATGCGCGAAAAATTAAAGGCGGATTTATTCCGCCTTCAAAAAGGAGGAATTACTGTGAGTAGACGAAGAAGCTTAATGTCAGAAGAGCTGAAGGCCGAGATAGCAAAGGAACTGGGAGTCTACGAAACAGTTAAAACTGAGGGCTGGGGCTCTGTAACATCCAGGGACTGCGGAAATATAGTCAGGAAAGCAATAGAAATTGCAGAAAGGAGCTTCGGCTCGAGGTAAAATCCTCTGACAGCGTAAGAAAAGTCGGCAATTATATGCCGGCTTTTCTTTTAAACTGCTTACATTTTGCCTTTCATAGTGACCATTGTATCAAAACAATTAACAGGGTGTCATAATCATAAAATAAGCACAATACATGTACAAAAGCATTGAAATAATGAAATTAACGTGGTATAATCTTATTGCTAAAATCTGGGGGAGGTAGACTTTTACAATACATTATTTACAATACAATGTTTATACCTTGCAATTTTTTATTTCCCTGTTGTTGAAACAATTAACTTCCCCGGGATTGAAAGACTTTTCCTTTAAGCGTCAGTAAACTGCCATAATTACCTGTGAACACGTCAGCTAAAGGGAATTGTAGCAGACTTGCATTATTTCAATTCTGTTACAGTTTCTTTACACTTGGCCTTGATGTGTTGACTGGTAAAAATGGCGGTGATATAATCAATTTGAATTCAAGGCGGGTAATGTGTGTCCGCCTTGAGCAAATTGGTGAAAAGGTTGAGCTATTGATCTAGGGGATAGGCGTAGCTCGACTCTACATAATACATAAATAGCCTGTTCCCCAAAAAATCTAGAGGAGGATTTGAGAGTATGAGGAATCTCAAGAAGCTTTTAGCAGTAATCATTACGGTTGCTATGCTTGCAACTCTTATGGTTCCTGCATTCGCCGAAGAGAATTCCCTGAGTGCCGCTGAAATATGCGCAAAACTCGGAATGCTCAGAGGCACAACCGGTGAAGTCACAGATGAATATCTGGCTTCAGACTTGTCAAGGCATCAAATGGCAATCATGTTCCTGAGACTGCGTGGCCTTGAAGAAGAGGCTAATGCATTTGATGGAACAGACAATTTCGATGACGCAGATGAAATCAAGTATGCTGAAGGAAGAGCCGTTATGGCTTACCTGAAAGCTCATCCTGAACTCGGATTTGTTGGTTCAGAAGGCAAGTTCATGCCTTTGAAGAATGTTGAAGCTCAGGAATACTTCAAAGTAATGCTCGTAGCTCTGGGTTACAAGCAGGGCGAAGACTTTGAATGGGCTGACGTTCTCTCATTTGCTGCAGAACATGGCCTTCCGAGTGCAGCCAACTATGAAAACAAACAGTATCTCACACCTGCAGATGTTGCAGAGATAACTGTAGAAGCACTCAAGGCTGAAGATGCAGAAGGTAACATTCTCGTTGAAAAGCTCATCGCTCTTGGAGCTATTGATGAAGAAGTTGCTATCGAAGTAGGACTTATTGCTCCTGAGGAAGAAGAAGCTAAAAGTGCAACAGCTGCAGCTACAGGAGCTAAGAAATTCACAGTTACCTTCGATGGTGCTGTTGATGAAAGCAAAGTTTCCTTCTCCGTAAAGAAGGGTTCTGTAACTTCAAACATTAAGTCAGTTACTTTTGCAGAAGACAAGACATCTGCTGACCTGGAAATGGCATCTAAATTAACTGCCGGCACCTACACTATTACTGTAAAAGGACTTGGAGAAGATATAGTAATAGATGTAGAGGTCGAGGATGAAAAAGTAGATGACATCGTATTTACAAGTGACATAGCTCCAATAGTTAGAGAAAGCAACAGCCAGAAGATTTCTATAGGTTATAAGGTATTGAATCAGTACGGCGAAGATATTTCCAATTCTGTATCAGTAAAAGTTTATCCTGGAAAAGGTTCAGTTGAAGGCGGAAGCGACACAGTTTCCGGAGGTTCAATTGTACTTGAGTCCGGCGCTGGCTTTGCTGTTAATGAAAAAGTTAGTCTTGCACTCATCTATGCAGACGGTGCAAATTACAAATATGTAGCTAATGAATTTACAGTTGGGGCAGAGTCCAGAGTATCAGAAATAGCTATGACTTCAATTTACAATCCTAATAATAAGGAGTTAGTTGAAGGCGTAGGAGAAAACTTCTACATTGTAGTTGTAGCAAAAGACCAGTATGGCAATGTTATGGATAACGACGAATGGATTGAAGAAGATGTTCTGGTAACTGTTAACAACACCAATGTTGCAGATGTTGCAAGGACTACATCTGGTGGCAGCAATCCAGAAATTGAGCCGCAAGGCGATAACAAGACTACAATGCAAGTTACAATTAACGGTGCTGGTAAAACTACCGTCAGGTTAATGGCCATCGCAACTGGAAAGACCAGCACATTTGACATAGAAGTCAAAGAAAGTGCGAAAGTTGACGTATTTACAATGAGTCAGCCAGATCTGTTTGCAGCTGGTGACAAGAACATAGAAATACCATTTACAGCTGTAGACCAGTATGGCAATGAAGTTACTTCCGGTCTCCAAGGAAAAGTAACGATTAATCCTCCGCAGGGATTCGCATATGAATTCAAGAAAGACTATGTAACCGGAAAAGAAAAGTTACTGTTAAGCGATAACAGACAGAATCCTACAGCAGGAACTGTTCTGGTAACTGCTACAACAGGAACTCAAAAATTCGTTACTCTGACTATCAATGTAAAAGAAAAGGCTGTTCCTACAGTAATTGAAGGTATAAAAGACTTTGCTACTGTTTATGCAAAAGGTGCTACTGCAACATTCGGATTAGCTAATATAGTAGTACATGACCAGTATGGCAGAGAAATTGAATTGCCAGACGGATACAAAGTTATAGCTGAAACATCCGATGCAGGTAAGGTTGCTATTTCAGGCACTGACGGTGTAATCGATGCTAATACCAGCAAGACTGTAACAGGTGTAGCAAAAGGTACAGCAACAATAACTCTGAAACTGTACAATGGTAGCAATGAAGTTAAGAACAGTGACTATACATTCAGTGTAAGAACTGTTGAAAAAGACGAAATAGCTGATTATGAACTTGCTGACCTTGGTACAACCTACCATGACAGGAACTACGGTGGCGATAAGAAATATGATGTTGCCCTGACTGTATACGGATTAATGGCAGACGGTTCCAAGGTTGTAATACCTAACACAAGTGACTACATCAATGTAATTATTAACGACCAGTATGTTGGATATGACAGCACAGCAGGTACCGTATATTCTGTATATGGTCGTGACTTTGGTTCAGCTACAAGTGTTGAAGTTCCGGTTATAGTACATGTATTCGGAGCAGAAGGACCTGTAGTAAGAACCAAGACTCTCACAGTAAGCAATGTAGCTCCTGCAATCACTACACTTGAAGTTGCAGGTGGTACAATAACCACTAAGATTGATGAAAACTTTGTAACAGTATCTAAGGATGATCTAGAAGGTGAAGAAAATACCGTACTTGAGGCTTTAGTAAAAGACGCTGTTAAGGCAATTGACCAGTACGGAAAAGAATTAACAGGTACACAGGAAGTTTACACCTACATGGTTGCTACAAATCTGCCAAGCGGTAGAAATGATATAACTGAAGTAGCAGCAGGTGAAACATTCAGCGTACTGGCTATTACTGACAACGGTAAGACAGTAACATTCAAGGTACTTGTAACTGACTAATATTACAAGATAAAAGGCCGGGCATTGCCCGGCTTTTATTTTTAAAGGCTCTATGTCAATAGTTGGGGAGGAGTCTCTGGTAGAATAAAATATCGCTATATTTTGACTCTATGTCAAAAATTGAGGTGGAGCCCCTGGTAGAATAAAATGGCAATAAATTATCCAGCGAGTAATAATAGGATTACTCGCTGTTTTTGTTTTATAAGAATTATTTTAAATAAACCAACATAGTGTAAAATTGTTGTAGGAAAAAAATAAACAAGAGACATCCTTCTTTGATAAAATGGGATTATACACAACAAACCATTTAGAGGAAGGAGTGTCTCTTGTGAATAATAT
>JAMOAC010000418.1 GCA_023621975.1 Bacillota bacterium
ATTATCCTCTTGTTGCAGGATGGTCTTTAGGCTACATGTTTGAAAGCATTTTTAACTGGAAGCCTATGATTTCAGATACCGCAACGTTTTTTAACAATTATGTGGCCGGAAACGTTAAGCCTTTGATTATGCTTCTCATCGTTTTGATAATGACGGCCCTTACACTGGTCGGAGGCGTTGCCAAGGGAATTGAAAAGTGGAACAAGATTCTTATGCCTGCACTTGTGATAATAATTATAATCCTCATTATACGCTCACTGACTTTGCCGGGTTCTGTTGAAGGCATTAAATTTTTGTTCTATCCGGATTTTTCAAAAATAACAATAATGACATTTCTGGATGCTTTAGGACACGGTTTTTATTCCCTGAGTGTGGGCATGGCGATTATGATTACATACGGAAGCTATATCCGCAAAGAAGAAGACCTTGTCGAGTCGTCTGTAACCGTTTGCGCACTTGACACCATTACTGCATTGATGGCGGGACTTGCAATTTTTCCGGCGGTATTTGCGCTGGGGCTTGAGCCGGATTCAGGTGCCGGCCTGGCTTTTATAACATTGCCTAAAGCTTTTGCAACATTGCCCGGCGGCAGGATATTTGCAGCACTGTTCTTTTTACTGCTTATGGTTGCAGCCCTTGCATCGATGATGAGTTTGCTGGAAGTGCTGGTTGCCTTTTTGGTAGACGAATTTCATCTCAACAAGAAAAAGGTGCTTGTTGTTTTGGTGGCCCTGTTGTTCCTGCTGGGCATACCTTCCAATTTATCTTTTAGTTCCATGGCCGACTTCAAGATATTCGGGCTTACTTATTTTGATTTAATGGACAAGTTGTCTGCAAATGTACTGGTACCGATTACAGGGCTGCTTACGGCCGTGTTTGTGATTTTCCGCTTTGGAGTTAAAAACTCCCAGGACGAATTGCTCGAGGGCTGTAAAAATCAAAAGGGCATTCTCGTACGCTCTTATCCTGTGCTGATCAAGTACATTGTGCCTATTTCCGTAATTTTCATACTGCTTAATGCCACAGGAATATTTTCGAAGCTTTTTGGCTAAAAACTGAAAGGGGGCATTGAGCCCCTTTTCTTTAATGTCAATGATGTTCTTCAGCGTCTTTTTTTGTTTTATGGACCGTACCATGCGGATGTGCCGGTGGTGCATAAATGGAATATAGTTTAAGGGGTGTGCGTCCTGTATTGATTATGTTATGCCATTTGCCGGCAGGTATGAATATTACATCATCATCTTCAACCCTTTGCCGGAAATCCAGGTTATCCCTGCTGTCTCCCATCATAACCAGTCCCTGGCCACGCTCAATACGTATGAACTGGTCGAGGTCATGATGTACTTCCAAACCTATGTCCTCTCCGACGTTGATGCTCATCAGGGTCAACTGCAGGTGCTTTCCTGTCCACAGAGCCGTGCGGAAGTTATTATTTTGTATGGTAGCTTCTTCAATATCAACTACAAAGGGCTCAGGGCCATAATCTTTTAATTTGATAGTCGGGTTTGGATTGCCTGGATAGTGCACAGGTACGTTTGCCCAATGGGAGTAGGGATAGCCGTATGGATTATACATTTGAGCATTAAAGTAGTGTGAATATGGACATAAACTATAGTCATTATAATATGGATTATAGTCGTTAAACATGATGTTCATCCTTTCATATGTTTAATATGAATTTTTTTATTTTGCCTGCCATGTGTTTTCCTGCAATCAGGCAATGCCGAACAGGCAACGCCAAACATGCAAATGTTCAATGGCATTTAAGCTCTGCCCGACATTAATATAATATGATTTATGTCGAGTATATGTGAGCAGATCGATATTATCCATATAGGGCATTATCTGTACCAGAGCTGCTCATTTTTGATGCTCTTTCCTTAAAAGATGTGTATGTCTTTTTTTAAATAAACTTGTTGTACTGGATAAAGAGATAGCGTAATGGAGAGCTTCTGAGCTGGTTTTTATTAACTCTCAGGCCAGGACTCCTGTTGTCAGAATGCCAAATCCAGGTGCTGGAATGTGCTGAAATGCTAAAATCCTGCTGTCGGAATGCTAAAAAATTGAATAACAGTTGACAAAAGTGTAAATACTGTATATACTGTATATATACAGTATATTTGATTTATACGCTCAGAACAAGCTGTGACAAATATAATGCAGAACAAGCGGTGATAAATATTAGGGAATATAAGGAGCGGAAGGCAATTGAACATCATAATATCAAATTCATCCGACAAGCCTATTTATGAACAAATTGCTGAGCAAATAAAAACCCATATCATAAACGGTGATCTGAAAGAGGCAGAGATGTTGCCTTCTATCAGGAATCTGGCAAAAGAACTTCAAATAAGTGTCATTACCACCAAAAGAGCTTATGAAGAACTTGAGAAGGAAGGTTACATTGTAAGTGTACCCGGTAAGGGTTCATTTGTATCAGCTAAAAACAAGGAGCTTCTGAAAGAAGCGAGGGTAAGGATTGTAGAGGAAAAATTGCTTGAAGCAATATTAATAGCAAGGACAATAGACATCTCGCTTGATGAACTGCAGAAAATGATTGAAATTTTGTACGAGGAGGGATAAAATGGGACTTGCTTTGGAAATAAAAGGCCTTAGCAAAAGTTTTAAAGATTTCAGCCTGAAAAGAATTAATATATCCCTGTCCAGTGGATATATCATGGGATTTATAGGTCCGAACGGTGCGGGTAAAAGCACGACAATAAAACTGATATTGAACCTTCTTAAAAAGGATGAAGGGGAAATCAGAATTTTTGGCATGGATAATATTAAGGATGAGCAGAAGGTAAAAAACAGGATAGGCTTTGTGCTGGATGAAAACTATTTTTATGAGGAACTGACGGTTGCGGAGATGAAGTGGGTGCTTGCACCTTTTTACAGGACCTGGGATGAAAAAGCTTTTCAAAGATATCTGAAACGGTTCCAACTGCCGCAGAAAAAGAAAATCAAGGAATTGTCCAAAGGGATGAAAATGAAATTTTCACTGGCAATTGCGTTATCCCACAATGCAGACCTTTTGATAATGGATGAACCGACTTCAGGCCTTGATCCGCTTGTAAGAAGTGAACTTTTGGATATTCTGTCTGAAATAATACAGGATGAAAACAAGGCGATATTCTTTTCCACCCATATAACGTCCGACCTTGATAAGATTGCAGATTATATAACTATTATAAATCAGGGAGAAATTATTCTGAGCATGCCAAAAGATGATATATTTAATAATTACGGGCTTGTAAAAGGCGGAAAGGAACTGTTGAATGCAGATACCAGAAGCAGCTTTGTTGGCATTAAAGAAAACGAGTTCGGCTTTACAGGGTTGACTTGTGACAGAAAGCTGGCAAGGAAGATGTTCGGTGATAAAGTTGTAATTGAAAAACCCACACTTGAGGATGTAATGCTATATTACGTGAGGGGGAATAAGAATGTATAACCTGGTATTGAAAGACATACTGATACAGAAAAAGCAGTTATTTATCATATTTGCTTTACAAAGATTTGGCGAAGTCATGTTTTCGGGAGGTGTTGTAGCATTTACCTATATACTGGTAGTAACTTCCTGTGCTATTGAAGACAAGAATAAAGCTGATGTCATGCTCAACAGCTTACCGTTGAAGAAATCAACTATTGTTCTGGCAAAATATGCATCCGTATTTGTGTATTTTGTTCTGGGAACTGCAGCGTATTCAATATTAACAAGCATATTTGGCATTATGGAGCTTCCAATAAAAATTTATCCATTAACATTGAAAAACTTTATTGGCGGACTGGTCGGGGTCAGTTTAATGTACGGGATATATCTGCCGATATTTTTCAAGGTGGGATATACCAGGTCAAAAACAATTAATTTCATATTGTTCTTTGGTTTTTTCTTCGGCATTTCATACCTGGTAAGCATTCTTAAAAAATATCAAAACAGTGCTTTATTGAAAAATATAACTGAATTTTTGCAGCACAATGGAGATGCTGCTGCCGCGGCAATAATTCTTGCCTTAATGCTTGTTATTCTGTCCGTATCTTATTATATATCCCTGAAGTTATACAAAAGCAGGGAGTTTTAATCAATAAAAGCTCACCGGGCTGGTATATGCCAATCGGTGAGCTTTTTTATTAACTTTCACGTTGTGGCCTGGTTTACGTTAACTTTTCCGAAAAAGGCCAACAAGCTTTTCATCTTACGGCTTCTGTCTTACAAACAGTTTTGTTTTACTAATAGTTTTGTACCAGTTCCATAGCTATTTCAGCCCATTTTGTCAGGCGTTCAGGCTGGCATCTGACAGTGGAAATATCTTTTAAAATAAGTTCAAGGTTGACATTATTTGCTTTTGCCACATCCAGCGTGTATTTCAGGTCTGCCCTGACAGCGTCCCAGTCAACGGAAGTCTCCGCAATAAATGCAGGAGAAGGCTTGTTTGACATTATCAGCTTGTCACCGATTTTTTCGGCAAAGTTCTTTCTGTCACTCCATGGGCTGCACGAAACCTTCTTCACATTCGGTATCCTTTTAACTATATCAAGCCTGTCATCCAGGCGGTCACAACAACCGTAATAAATCATACCGAAGTATTGCGCCATTTTAGAAACATAGGGAAGCTCAAATTCCTCGGTTATTTTTGGTGAAACGGACGTGAAAAGCTGTGCGAGTCCAAATGCCCAGCAGTTTTCCGATACGGGGCCTTTGCCCTTGCCGAAGTCAGGAAGCAATTCATCCGTATATATATATGAACAATGGCAGGTGTTTGAAATATCATTATGAACTTTCAGCTCGTTTGCCTCTTTTATACCGGCAATGGTGGCATCCGTAAGCCTTTCGAGGCAAGCGTGTATGAACTCCGCACGGTCCATAATTTCAATATAGGCATCCTCAACACCCATAAGCGTAGTCAGGTAGTCCCATATTCCAAGGTTGAATTGAATGCCGTGCCCTTGAATTACAGGTGCTATCCCGTCGAAAATCTCTTTTGCCTGTTGAAAATGAAGCTCGCTTAATTCATTATCAACAGTTATCTTCATATCCTTAATTTTTTCTATGTCCTCATAATCATTTATCACTCTGTTAAAGTGCCTTGCAGGGGCTGTGGAACCCTCGCTTAATGCCAGAACTTCCGAATTTTCCGTTACTCCGTAACCTGAATTGAACACTGCCTTTGGTATTGTTATATATGGTTCGATAACCATATCTACAGGGAAATGCTTCCACATGTAAATTTTTTTACGCAAATCCAGTTCTATTTCCCTGAAAAACGGGTCTTCAACAAGGCAGGTCAACTCACCATCGGTATTGAGTTCATTCCAGGGCAGCTGGTCTATGCAAACCATCGGTCGTTGCATTTGCCCCCGGTTCAGGGCTTTCCACAATTCAACTTTTTCCTTATGAACGGGAAGTAATGCAATATCCATGTATTGTTCGCCAAGTTTACGGAGAACTTCCTTGTCTTTTGAAGAAATTGGCATATCAGAATCACTCCTTGGATTTTTTACGAAATTTTATATTATAATTGTAATACACAAAAAATGTATAAATAAACTTCATATTTTGTCTTAAATTACGCATAAATTGACTTTTTGCATCAATAAGGTTAATATGTATGTATTGGAACATAAGATAATGAGTTGTTTTATATATCCGAACATTCCGGTTTGGAGTTGATTATCATGCTTTTGGAATATGGAAATGCAATTTGCGGCCCTGACTGGGTAATAGACGAAAAAATTCCACTGGGATTCTCCAGGGTGTATTACGTGTATGACGGAGAAGTGCACTACAGTGACGAGCAATGCAGAACATGCCTTAAGAAGGGCTATTTGTATATATTCCCGTCTGCCTCAATATACAGCATGAGGCAAAACATCGAAAATCCCCTTCAGTGCACATTTATGCATATTGACTTTTTTCCGTCCATACTGACAGAGCTTGTGGAAGTACAGGTAGACAGGTTTCCTGCTTTAAAGCATATTCTTCTTTCCATTTCGGAAAGTATTAAGGATAATGATGTTAAATTAATACATGCAATGGCTGACGTTTTTAAAATATACTGCAGGGAGCATAAGTTGATCACGTCGCCCGAAAGCAGGATATCCGAAGTGCTGTTATATATAGCCAGCCACATTGAAGAGAAACTGACTGTTGAGGAGCTGAGCAGGCTGGCAGGGTATAATGTGCAATACTTTGTCCGGCTTTTTAAGCGCAACATAGGTTGCAGCCCTTACCAATACATTATAAGCCAGAGGCTGAAAGAAGCCAAGAAGATGCTAAGGACCGGGGCTCCTGTCACTGAAATTGCAAAAAAGACAGGCTTCAATGACATAAAATCCTTCAGCAGGAGTTTTAAAAAGAAATTCGGCGTGTCCCCTTCAAGGTACAGGGATGCCCACGTCAGCCAGCCGTAAATTTGTTGAAATCAATTCGTTTTAAAACGTAATAAAACATGCTATACTATAATAAAAATCCAAAGCATGATTTGTACATGACTGCAATTGTCAGGTGAATCAGCGAAAAGAAGGGAACAGGTAACTTGGAACAGCAAAACAGTGAAAAACAGCATGTGACTGCAGGAAAAATAAGATTCAAGGAAAACGAAGATATTTTCAAATGCCCTGTCTGCGGCGGCAGGATGCATGTTGAAGGCTATAAGAGCATAATCTGCAAAAAGAAGCACTGTTTCGACATATCCAGAAGGGACTATGTGAACCTGCTGCTGAATGCCGGCAAGTCCCAGTATGACAAGGAAATGTTCAGGTCAAGAAACGTTATATGTAACATGGGCTTTTTTGATTGCCTGACAGACGCTGTCGTGGAAATAATCAAAAAGAATATGCCAGCTTTTGGTTCCGATAATGTGAAAATATTGGATGCCGGCTGCGGTGAAGGTTTCCATTTATCCAGGATAATAAGCGGCTTGCACGGGGATTACGAGATAAATTTGCAGGGAGTAGGAATTGACATATCCAAGGAAGGTATTCAGATTGCTGCAAGGAATTATAAGGATATTATATGGTGCGTAGCCGACCTGGCAGATATACCTTTCAGGGATAAGCAGTTTGATGTGGTTTTAAACATTCTTTCCCCTTCAAATTACGGAGAATTCAAAAGGGTTATCCGCAATGAGGGAATACTGGTCAAGGTTGTTCCGGGAAGTGGTTATCTTAGAGAATTGAGAAAGGTGCTTTATAAGGAAACAGGTAAGGAAACATATTCAAACGACAGGGTTATAGAACATTTTAAGAAGAACTTCAATCTGATGGATATACAGAGCGTGAAGTACAATGTAAAAATTAGCAAAGATGAACTCAGGCACCTGATAAAAATGACTCCGTTGTCGTGGGGAGCAACGGAGGATAAGGTTCAAAATGCGCTAGACAAAGGAATTGATTGTATAACTGCACACTTT
Source organism: Bacillota bacterium (assembly GCA_023621975.1). The sequence goes on from JAMOAC010000418.1 coordinate 7,410, forward strand.
AATATATTGACAGGGAGAGCCCGCCCTCTTGAGAAACAGGATATTGCTTTTGAGTGGCAGGATGTACAAAACCGGCTACATGGAGGGGGTAAGGCGATAATGAGTTCAGCTCTAAGTCCTCAAATTATATAAGCGATAAAACAATTGCCGATAAATACCTGATAAGCAAAACTGTTCTCTTTGGCTCCCGTGCCAGAGGCGATAACAATCCTAAAAGCGATATTGATCCTGCTATTTATATGCGCCCGGAAATCACAAGCAAAGGACATTAGTGTAACAAGATAAACAAAAGGATATTCAGGAGGGAAAACACAATGAATATTATTCATAGCATAAAGCTGGAACCGTGCAGCAATGAGGATTATCCCCAACTTTTGAATGCCCTGAACAATGCATTCGGTTTCAAGGAAAAGTTTTGGTTTTCCAGGAATATGGCACATATATATCCTTCTCCCGACAATATTAATGACAATATTGATTCGGATAAAATTCGAAATAACCTAATCATAAAGTACTCGGGAGAGATTATTGGTTGCATAGGGATATTCCCTTTTGAGATGGAAACCTTTGTAGATAACAACAGGCTGGTCCTGTACGTCGGAGGAGTGGGCTCGGTGTTTACTGATGAAAAATACCGAAACCAGGGTATAATGTCTTACATGCTGAGCCAGGCAATAAGCAAGATGAAAGAGGACGGCTGCGACATATCCTGGCTGGCAGGCGACAGATACAGGTACAGGAACTATGGATGGGATCTTGCAGGCAGGAAATATAAATATGTTATCAGACTTAGGGACATAAAAAGGTATTATGGTCATGACCTGCATATCAACATTTCAAAACCTGCTGAAGATAACCTGCACATAATTGAAAACCTCTATTCACGGTATAAGTCAAAAGTAATAAGGGACAGATCGGTGTGGAAGGAGCATCTGAAGAGGGAGAACATAGGATGGGTGCTGGGTGAAACAGGCGGAAAGTACGCATACATGGCATACGACAGGAAAAACCCCGGGCTTGTGCATGAAATACAGGGAGATGAAATAGCAGTTGTTTCACTGATTGAAAAACACATGGAAGATAATAACATATCCTGCCTGGAAGTATTTTGCCCTTGTGAGGAAAGCATGCTGGCCGATTTGTTCAGTAATATTTCATGCAATTATTCCATTGAGCATAACCACCAGCTTAGAATTATTGATGAAGAAAAACTGTGGAGCAAGGTGCTTCCCATAATTAAATCAAATGAGTTAATACGCAGGTGCGGGGATACGTTAAAATTCGTGGAAAATGTACAGGCAAAGGGACTAAAGTTACAAATACTCAGGGAAGTCCTCGGCTTCAACTGCAGGTGTGAAGCCTTTAACAGCAAATCCCCTGACAGCGGAACTGTTCCGGAACAGATAAAAAATATAAGGAATGTCCTGCCTGTTAACTGGTGGATGTCTCGTGTCGACGAAGTTTAATTTCTAATCGTTAATGCGCTTTTGAAAGTCTACGCAGGCTTGCATTCCTGCCCTGGATTTTTCGGCAGACCATGTTGAGAAACTGATAATAACTCCTCTTGTATCCTTGAAGACCTCGAGTATGTCAATGACCTCGTTATATACTTCTTCACAGGTTGCAGTTTCCACTATGCATGGGTCCGTATCCGGATACAGGAGGATTTTATTTCCAAGCAGCTCATTTACAGGTTCAAATGATTTTTTTACTGAGTGTATGCCCGATTTGGGTTTGAAGCCCGTATAGGCGTTTATAGGGATTTCTCTCCTAAACAGTTCCACGTATTCGGGCACTGCCATACAAAAGTGAAGCATGGCCTTTGCCTCCGGGAACACACTCCGGACGCGTTTCATATAAGGTATGCAAAACTCTTCGAACATTTCGAGGTTGAGAAATGTTGCAGTGTCGTCTGCCAGAATTAATTCCTTCACTTCTGTTACGTCAAATTCCTTTACCAGGTCTGCCCAGTGCTCTACGTATTTATTGGTTATAATATCAAGAAGTTTATGCACAAATTCAGGTCTGTCATGGCAGGCTATAAAAAATTCTTCCATGCCCATTACCAGCTGGGCGATGCTGACAATACCGTCGCAATCAAACTTCGGTGTCTTCATGCTCTCGAGGGGATATACCACATTGCCGTCTGCCAGCTCTACCGGGTATTTTTTAGCATTTTCCAGCGCATATTTTCTGAATTCCTTTTCAATCAGAAACAAACCGTTATTGCAGACATCCATTTTATCCAGTTTAATAAGGTCTTTTTCATCCTTTACCCATTTGTGCGTACAGGGAAGAGAGCCTTTTACAAATTCGATATCACATCCGAAAGCATTTGCCAGCCTTGTTACAAACATATCTATTGTCGGGTTTATTGAGTATTGATCAGTACTGAAGTTTTCAAGCAGTTCCTTTTGAAAATCAAGCTGTGCCTTGAAATGAACTTCAGGGTCAGTCAGGTAATCCTCGCATTCAATGCCATGTTTTATCAAATATTGAAATATGTCTACATAACATATCATTATCGGACGGTCAGCCTTTTCAAAATTACTGGCCTTTTCAACCCGCATTTTTCTTTTTGCGAGTTCGTCAGTTGTAATATTAATTTTTATCATGGTATCACACTCCAAATAAGAGTCAGGTATGTGCACATAACATGCAAGCTATGCTTTCATAATAATAACCAGGGGCAGGCAATTCAATGTACGCAACTGCTATCTATATGACAAAACTATTCAATTAATTTTTGACTCATCTATAAAACATTATGTTGTATGATATGTCGCACCGTGATAAAATATTTTATATAATAAAACTATTATAGTCATAAAACTGTTATTGGGTATTTTGTTATGTTGAAAGGCATGGATATTTCCCAATTTAATCCGTATATTATCAGCATCCGGTATTTCAACGGATATACCTATGAAAAAGGAAAAGTTTTTCCGGAAAGGTCCGTTCACGATTATGAGATAGAATACATTATTAAAGGGAACGGGCTTATGGTAATGGATGATGTTTCATATACACTGCAAAACGGGATGAGTTTTTTCAGAAAACCTCACCAGAAAAATTTTGGCGTCATGCAGTACGAATCATACCTGATAACTTTTGATATTCTTGGCAATTATAAAAACAACGTTGACCAGTTTACATGTCCCAAGGAGGAATACCAGTCGCTGGTGGAGTTGAGTTTTAATATTCCACATGTAAAAAGGCTGGTTTTTAATGAGAAGGCAGAAAGAATACTTCACCAGATGTACATGGAATACCTGAACAAGAGCAGTATTAAACAGCTACTGTTAAAATCATATTTTTTTCAGCTGATAAATGAACTGTATGTAAAATCAAACATTGCAGATGACAATTTTCAGATGAGTTCAGGTATTAAGAATAAAATAAAAAAGTGTATTTCCATAATCGAGGAGAATTACGATAAAAGCA
>JAMOAC010000430.1 GCA_023621975.1 Bacillota bacterium
AACGGAAATGTTGTAGTAAGGGAAAAAGTTCTGCTATAAAAGTGCAAGATAAATCAAGATAAATAATAATTTTAAAATCATATGAAAAAGATTAAATAAATAGAAAGAACAGGGAGGAAAAAATGTTTATAGACAGACTTATTGATAGTATCAGGGAAAAAGACAATCCGTCCGTTGTAGGCCTTGATCCGAGAATTGAATATGTGCCTGCTTCAATCAGGGAAAAGGCCTATAAGGAGTTTGGGAAGAACAGTAAAGGTGCGGCTGAGGCTATATGGATTTTCAACAGGAGAATAATAGATGCCGTTTATGATATAGTTCCGGCAGTGAAGCTGCAGGTTGCCTACTATGAAATGTATGGAATTGAAGGAATGGAAGTATTGGTAAGGACAATCAGATATGCAAGAGAAAAAGGGTTATTGGTAATAGCGGACGGAAAAAGGAACGATATAGGTTTGACGGCACAGGCTTACTCAAGAGCGTTTCTTGGATGTATTGACCTTGGAGAAGGTCCTATTGAAAAAGCATTTGATGTTGATGCTCTGACGGTTAATCCATATCTTGGCTACGACGGTATTAAACCGTTTATTGATGACTGCAGGGAAAGTGGAAAGGGAATATTTGTACTGGTAAAAACGTCAAACAAATCTTCAGGCCAGTTTCAGGACCTCCTTACACAGGACGGAAGAAGCGTATATGAAGTAGTGGCAGGCTATGTGGAAAAGTGGGGCAATAACCTTATAGGAAAGTATGGCTACAGCAGCGTCGGTGCCGTAGTAGGGGCTACATACCCAAACCAGGCCAAAGTGCTCAGGGGCATACTTAAAAATACATATATACTGGTCCCCGGTTACGGTGCACAGGGAGGGACTGCCAGAGATGCAGCCCATTCCTTTGACAAAAACGGCATGGGAGCGATAGTGAATGCCTCACGAAGCATTATGTGCGCTTACCAGTCAGATTTATGGAAGAATGAATACAATGAAGAGAGGTTTGATGAAGCTTCCAGGGCTGAAGCATTAAGGATGAGGGATGAACTTAATGCTGTGCTGCAGTCCAAAAAGGGCTGATGAATCGGCGAAAAATACGGAAAGTAAACCGGTAAAATAAATATTATTGGAGGATGGTAGATGAAAGCGGTTTTATTTCTGGAAGACGGTACTGCTTTTTACGGTGAAAGCTTTGGCGCAGAAGGCGAGGTACTGGGTGAGATTGCCATATTTACAGGAATGACGGGTTACCAGAAAGTTCTGACGGACCCTTCATACGCAGGAAGGATTGTAACCATGACATATCCGCTTATAGGCAATTATGGAATAAACCCTGAAGATTTTGAAGGAAAGAAGCCACTTGTAAAAGGCCTGATTGTAAGAGAATGTTGCAAAAATCCCAGCAATTGGAGATCAACTGAAACGTTAAGCGATTATATGAAAAGAAATAATATCATAGGCCTGGAAGGTATAGATACCCGTGCCCTCACAAGGATACTCAGGGATAAGGGAACCATGAGGGGAATCATCTCAACGGACGCAGGCCTGAAATTTGAAGACTGTAAGAATAAATTAAAGGAATATGAGATTAAAAATACCTGTGAGATTGAAAGTGACGAAGGTAAGGTTAACGGAAGGAAAACGGTATACTTTGAAGGAAGCGATTTTAAAGGCAAAAGCCCACTGATTTCCAAAAGACAGGATATCAAAAAAGTGCTTGTTATAGGGTCAGGGCCAATAATAATCGGACAAGCTGCAGAATTTGACTATGCGGGAACACAGGCTTGCCGGGCCCTTAAGGAGGAAGGTATTGAAGTTGTACTCGTAAACAGCAATCCCGCTACCATAATGACTGATAAAAGCATGGCTGACAAGGTTTATATTGAACCTTTGAAGGCTGAAATAGTCAAAAAAATTATAATTGAAGAGAAGCCTGACAGCATACTGCCTACACTGGGAGGACAAACAGGGCTGAACCTTGCAATGGAACTGGCGGAATCAGGCTTTCTTGAAAAGCACGGGGTAAAACTGCTTGGAACTTCCACGGAAGCCATAAGGGCAGCGGAAGACAGGCAGGCTTTCAAGGAAACGATGGAAAGCATAGGACAGCCATGCATTGCAAGCAAGGTTGTGAATACAATTGAAGGGGCACTTGAATTTGCAAAAACAATTGGTTATCCGGTTGTAGTAAGACCTGCCTACACCCTGGGGGGTACTGGAGGCGGAATCGCCAACAATGAAGAAGAGCTCAGGGAGATTGGTTCAAACGGTTTAAGGTTAAGCAGGGTACACCAGGTTTTGATTGAAAAATGCATAACAGGCTGGAAAGAAATTGAATACGAAGTGATAAGAGACTCCAAAGGCAATGCAATTACCGTATGTAACATGGAGAACATTGACCCGGTCGGAGTGCACACAGGGGACAGTATTGTTGTTGCTCCATGCCAGACGTTGTCAGACAGGGAATGTGACATGCTTCGTTCAGCTGCACTGAAGATAATTTCCACCCTTAAAATAGAAGGCGGTTGCAATGTGCAGTTTGCACTTCATCCAAATAGTTCCGAATATGCAGTAATTGAAGTAAACCCGAGGTTGAGCCGTTCATCTGCGCTGGCATCCAAAGCCACAGGATATCCCATAGCAAAAGTTGCCACCAAGATAGCAATAGGTTATGGGCTGGATGAAATATTGAATGCCGTAACGGGCACCACTTATGCCAATATGGAACCGGTACTGGACTACGTGGTTGTTAAAATACCCAAGTGGCCTTTTGATAAATTTGTTAAGGCAAAGAGAACTCTTGGTACGCAGATGAAAGCAACGGGAGAGGTAATGGCTATAAGCAATTCCTTTGAAGCTGCCCTGATGAAAGCGATAAGATCCCTTGAACTTGGGCTTTTCACTCTTGAACAAGGCTTATATAAGAAACTGGATACGGATCAAATACGGGAAAAACTTTCGGAAATAAGCGACGAGAGGATATTTGTAATAGCTGAAGCTTTAAGAAGGGGCATAACGGTAGAAGAAATTAATGACGCAACCAAGATAGACAAATTCTTTATAAATAAAATAAACGAAATAGTACAGATGGAAGAAAGGCTGAAAACCCTGTCACTTGAAAGAATCGATTATGATACGATGAAGAAAGCCAAAAAGATGGGCTTCCCTGATATAGCGATTGCCCGGCTTATGAATTGTGATACCAAAGACATTAAAGCAAGAAGAAAGGAATTAGGAATAAATGCCGCATATAAAGTTGTTGATACCTGTGCGGCGGAGTTTGAGGCTGCTTCACCGTATTATTACTCTACTTATGATGACATTTCTGAAGCAAAAATGTCTGACAGGGAGAAAGTCCTTGTTCTGGGTTCCGGACCGATACGAATTGGTCAGGGAATTGAATTTGACTACTGCTCGGTACATTCGGTGTGGGCCCTTAAAGAAGAAGGCTATGAGACAATTATAGTAAACAACAATCCCGAAACTGTTAGCACGGATTTTGATACTGCCGACAAGCTATACTTTGAGCCGCTTACTCCAGAAGATGTAGAAAATGTTATAGAGACAGAAAAGCCTGCAGGGGCAATAGTGCAGTTTGGCGGGCAGACGGCAATTAAGCTTACAAAGCCCCTTTCCGACATGGGGGTAAGGATATTTGGAACTGAACCCAGGTCTGTTGACGCGGCGGAAGACAGGGAGAAATTTGACAGGATACTTGAGGAAAACGGCATACCGCGTCCAAAGGGGAAAACCGTATTTACCCTTGAGCAAGCCATACAGGCTGCAAACGAGCTGATATATCCGGTGCTTGTAAGGCCGTCATATGTCCTGGGCGGACAGGGAATGGAAATTGCCTACAATGACAAGGATATAACCGAATTTATGGAGATTATAAACAGGGTAAAACAGGAGCACCCCATTCTTATTGACAAATATTACATGGGAAAAGAAATTGAAGTTGACGCAATTTGTGACGGTGAAGACATATTGATTCCGGGCATAATGGAACACATCGAGAGAGCGGGTGTTCATTCGGGAGACAGTATTTCAGTATATCCTGCACAGACAATCAGTGAAAAAATTATAAATACCATTGTGGATTATACAGGCAAGCTTGCCAGGGCATTGAATGTGGTAGGGCTTGTAAATGTACAGTATGTCGTTTACAATGATACAGTCTATGTAATAGAGGTAAATCCGCGCTCAAGCCGTACGGTTCCATATATAAGCAAAGTTACCGGAATTCCGATGGTTAATATTGCAACCAAGGTGATGATGGGCAGAAAACTCAGGGAATTTGGATTTGGAACCGGTCTTTACAGGAAGTCTGATTATGTGGCGGTTAAAGTGCCGGTATTCTCCTTTGAAAAGCTCCAGAATGTGGACACCAGCCTTGGGCCCGAGATGAAGTCAACAGGTGAGGTTCTGGGAATTGCCAAAAATTTTGAAGAGGCGCTTTATAAGGGGATTATAGCGTCAGGAATAAAACTTCCCCACAAGGGCGGCGGAATTCTTATGACCGTGCGTGACACGGACAAGATGGAGCTCATACCCATTGCTGAAGAATTTGAAAAACTTGGGTTTGAACTGTATGCTACGGGAAAAACAGCAAACAGCCTCAATAGGCACGGAGTTGCGACAAATGTGGTTAAAAAGATTGACGAAGGCTCACCTAACATACTTGACCTGATTGAATCCGGGAAAATAGATCTGGTAATAAACACTCCTACGAGGGGCAGAAAGCCTGAGAGGGATGGATTTAAGATTAGAAGGAAAGCGGTTGAAATGTCAATACCGTGCCTGACCTCCCTGGACACGGCTAAGGCTGTACTTAAATCCATAAAACTGGGCATGAAGGAAAAGGACCTGTCTATCGTGGAGTTGGGAGTGTTTGAGAAAGACAAGTAGGGAGGATACCATGTCAAAGTTACTAAAAGAAAAAATAATTAAAGTTGAGGAACTTACGCCATTGCTTTTCAGGTTGACAATTAAATCCGAATATATTGCCAGTAATGCAAAACCGGGTCAATTTGTCAATGTTAAGTGCTGTGATGGTATCGATGCCCTTTTGAGAAGGCCGATCAGCATCTGCAGCGTTAACGTTGAAGAGGGGCTGTTTGACATAGTTTTTGAAAAAAGAGGCAGGGGCACCAAAATACTGTCATTGAAGAAACCGGGAGATGTACTTGACATTCTCGGCCCTTTGGGCAAACATTTTTTCATCCCTGAAGGCAAATGCAAAATAGCAGTGGTAGGAGGCGGTATTGGGATATTTCCCCTCCTGTTTCTCCTCCAGGAGTTAAGGATTGCCCAAAAGTCTGTGTTTCTGGGATTCAGATCAGCCGAAAACGCAGTACTGCTTGAAGAATTTCAAAAAGAATCCGACAGCATGTATGTCTCTACAGATGACGGAAGCCTGGGAAGCAAAGGCCTTGTTACGGAAATTCTGGAACGCAAACTAAAGAAAGAGAAGTACGATATAATTTATTCCTGTGGGCCTGTGGCGATGATGAAAAGAGTGGCTGAACTGGCGCAGGAAATCGAAATAAAGTGCCAGGTGTCTCTTGAAGAGCGCATGGGTTGCGGGATAGGCGCATGCCTGGTATGTGCCTGCAAGACAAGAAATGACGGCGGTTGGCAGTACAGCCACGTATGCTGCGACGGGCCGGTGTTCTGGAGTTCAGAAGTAATATTTGATTGAAGTAATAGTTAATTGAAGCAATAGTTAATTGAAGTATTAATTAATTTAAGTATTAATTAATTGGAGCAATATTAGATTGATGAAAGCGGGTGCAGCGGTGATGACGTCGGAAGGTTTGAATTTTGCTGAAGATTTGGATATTGCAGTGGATATTGCCGGGTTAAGCCTTAAGAACCCGGTTCTTGCGGCATCCGGAACTTTTGGTTTTGGCCATGAATATTCGAAATATATAGATTTGAATCAGCTTGGAGGGATATCGGTAAAAGGACTTACTATTGAGCCCAGGCAGGGTAACAGGCCTCCACGGATTGCCGAGACCCCTGCAGGAATATTAAACAGTGTTGGGCTGCAGAACCCGGGAGTGCATTATTTTATAGAAAATGAAATACCATACTTAAGGCAGTTCGATACCGCAATAATTGCAAATATAGCGGGTAATACCGTGGAAGATTATTGTAAAATGGCTCAAATTTTGGATGGCGCGGATATTGACGCGATAGAGCTGAATGTGTCATGCCCGAATGTAAAAGCAGGGTGTGTGGCATTTGGGAATAACCCGTCAGGAATATACGAGGTAACATCAAATGTCAGAAAGTGCTGCAGCAAAACGCTTATAGTAAAGCTTACGCCCAATGTGGCTGACATAAAGGAAACAGCAAAAGCAGCTGAGGAAGCTGGTGCTGATGCACTGTCGCTAATTAATACGATACTGGGAATGGCTATCGATATTCACAAAAGAAAACCGGTTCTTGCCAATAATATGGGCGGCCTTTCAGGGCCTGCCGTAAAGCCCATTGCGGTAAGAATGGTATATGAGGTTTGCCAGGCCGTTAAAATTCCTGTTATTGGCATGGGTGGAATATCAAACGGTGATGATGCGGTTGAGTTTTTGCTTGCCGGTGCAAGCGCGGTAATGGTGGGGACTGCAAATTTTGTGAACCCCAGGGCATGTATAGATGTATTGAACGGAATAAAATCCTACATGATGAAACATAAATATAAAAGTATATATGATATAATAGGGGCGTTGGAACTGAATCAATAAATAAATTTCGGGGGAAGACATGAAAACACGATTGATTTTTGTGCGTCATGCTGAAGCCGAAGGCAATGTCAACAGACATTTTCACGGTTGGACAAATTCAAACATTACGGAAAAAGGACATATTCAGGCTCAAAAGCTTGGAGAAAGATTTAAAAATATTGATGTTGACGTTATTTATTCAAGCAGCTTGAACAGGACCCTTCAGACAGCGCAATATATTGCAAAGGTAAAGAACCTTCCAATTATACGAACGGACAAGCTCAAGGAAATAAACGGCGGGGATTGGGAGGACCAACCGTGGGATGAGCTCCCTAATAAATGGCCTGAGGAATATGATACATGGGAAAACAGGCCACACGAACATAAAATGCCCAACGGAGAGACTATGGAAGAGTTCCTGGAGCGTTTGAAAAAAGAGATTATATATATTGCTGAAAATAACAAGGGCAAAAACGTATGTATTGTCACCCACGGAACGGCTATCAGGGCATTAACGTGTTTATTTTACGGTTGCAGCCTGGAAGACATGGTAAAAATCAAGTGGCAGGACAATACGGCAATTACGATAGTTGACTATGAAGACGGCAAATTTGAAATGATTGTGGAAGGT
>JAMOAC010000104.1 GCA_023621975.1 Bacillota bacterium
AAGTGACAGGAGACGAAGTAACTGGGGACGGCGAAGTACAGGGGATGGTTCATTGTCACATTAGGTGACAATGGAACCGTCCCCTGTCACCAATAAAGGCAAATCAAATAACAACAAAAGACGGGGCAAAAATCGTACGGCAGTAACCGGATCAAACAATTTTGCCCCGTTCTTATTTATTCCGGATTTATTCCGGCACATATCTTTTCTGTCACACATTCTATTTCTGTCCGACATCCACCATTGCAAACTTAATTTCTCCTTCTGCAGCAACTTTGCCGTCAACAGTCGCTTTAACCTTTGCTTTAGCCACACCCATTTTATATGTAACAATTTCGCCTTCCAGCATGAGTACATCTCCGGGAACTACCTGTTTCTTGAATTTCATTGACTCTATTGCTGCAAAAACACCCAGCTTGTTCTTGCCCTCCTCCAGCATGGCAATGGCTATACCTGACGCTTGAGCAAGAGCTTCAACTATGAGGACACCAGGCATTATTGGATAACCCGGAAAATGCCCCTGGAAGAATGGTTCGTTTGCCGTCACATTCTTTATTGCCACTATTCTTTTCCCCGGCTCTACCTCCAGCACCTTATCTACCAGCAGGAACGGATACCTGTGAGGAAGTAATTTTTGAACATCTGTATTTGTCAACATACGGCACCTCTTTCCATTTGGTTAATTTAAAGATATTATACCTTTTGCATGCCCCAAAAACAAGGACAAGTAATAAGTCGTAAGTCGGGGACAGGTTTCCAGGTGAGGGACGGTTCTCAACTCAAAAAACAAGTTTGCATCAACGCCAGGCAAAACGACTAAGCAAAGCTATACTTTCACAACTTCTCCTGTAGCAGCCGATTTGTATGCAGCATCAATAATTTTCATTACTTTCACACCATCGTTGACAGATTCGCTGCAATCAATATTATTCATAATACAGTCGGCAAAATGAGCCACTTCATTATCAACAGCCAATTGATAATCAAATTTTGCACACTCAACCCGAGGTATCATATCCATTAAATAATTTTCATAAGTGCTATGTATCTCCATAACGGGATCAACGGATATACCGCCTTTTGTCCCCAGCAGCTCCAAATACTTCAATTCGTCCTTTATATGGCTTGCAAAGCTTGTCTCCAATACAAGAGTAGCACCGTTGTTAAAATTGACAACTGCCAGCGCCATGTCTTCAACATCATTTACATAATTTTCAGCGCTAATTGATTTATAGCTGCTATGCTCTTTAATATTATCCAGATTCTCCGCTCTTTTAAAGGTTTTTGCAAAGACGGAAACAGGTTCGCAATCCCCCATAAGATAAATTGTCAGGTCAATTAAATGGCATCCCAAGTCAATGAGAGGTCCGCCGCCGGATATTGATTTGTCACAGAACCAGCCGCCGGGATTTCCGCTTCTCCTGATAAATCCTGCTTTTACATAATATATTTCACCGAACATCCCTTTTTCCCTTAATTCCTTGACAAATTGATACTTGGGAGAAAACCTGGACATGAATCCATACATTAATTTCTTCCCGGTTTCAGCAACAACTTTTGACACCTCCACAGCCTCCTGTGAAGTAACAGCGGGCGGCTTTTCGCAAAACACGTGCTTACCGGCCTTTAGCGCAGCAATAGTCATCGGGGCGTGAAACTTGTTTGGCGTAACAATAAATACGGCATCAACATTCGGATCATTAAGCATATCATTGTAGTTTAAGTAAGTCTTTGAGACATCCCACAAAGCTGCCTTAGCGTTCAGATTTTCTACGCTTCTTGTACATATTGCATATAATTCCATATGCCTGCATTTTTGAATAGCTTCCACAAGGCTATAAGACATGCTGCCCAACCCAACCATTCCAATACGTATTTTACCCATTTGAATTATCCCCTTCCTTTTTAATGTGGACATATTCAGTTATTGTCCATAAAAAAAATATACCGGTAATATTTTGATGAGCTTTTCTTCCTTAAAATTATTATAATGGGTTAATTTTGATAAATAAATATGTTATAATAGATTTAATAAGCATAATTCACATCCACCACAAAACGGAGGTATTCATGGATAAAGTCCCAAGGCTTTGTTCTCCACTGTATGTAGATCCTATGTGTCTTGGCCTTTGCACAATAATCAGTAACCATGCCCAAATGTCCTATATGCACACACATGATTATTATGAGGCTTTTCTCGTGATCAGTGGAACTGCTGTACACCATGTAAACGGCAAAAACTTTAATCTGGCAAAAGGCTCATTGGTTATGACAAGACCCGATGATGTCCATTGTTATTTACATCCTATTTCTCCTGATTTTCAATTTGTAAATGTAATAATTTCCACAGACGTAGTTATGAATTTCCTGAACTTTCTGGGAAAAGGCTTTCAATCAGAAGAATTATTATATGATAAATATCCTGCGCAGAGAAATTTAACTCCTTCACGTTTTGAACCTCTTGTATCCACATTAAATCAACTTATGGTGTTTCCGAAAGTAGATATTGAAAGATATAATACGGCTTTTAAGCTTGCAGTCATTGAAATATTAACAAACTTTTTTTATGAAGATTCATTTTATAACAAGCAGTCATATCCTGGCTGGTTTAGAGTTCTTTTATCTGAGATGTACAAGCCGGAAAACTATCTAAAAGGGTTACCTGCAATGTATGAAATATCCAATTGCGCTCCCGAACACCTTTGCAGGGTGTTCAAAAAATATCTGAATACTACTCCTTCAAAATTTCTAAATGACCTCAGATTGGAAGTTGCAGCTCAAAAGATCATTTATACGGATGATCCGATACTGTCTATTTCACAGGATGTAGGTTTTGATAATCTCAGCCATTTTTACCATCTTTTTAAGTATAAATATAATATGTCTCCGGGGAAATACCGGAAACATTCAAGGTTGTTTCCGGTACCTGAACCCCCGACAGAATTATCCTAACAGAATAAGCTATTTATTAACTTTTAATATTTCTCCGTCTTTTGCCTTTACTTTAGATTCTACAATCTGTCCGTTTTTCATTTTAACGGTAATATTTTTGGTAACTTCCGAATGATTTACTGCAACGATATAATAAAATTCTTCATCTTCAAGCATTCTTACCAGCATACCCTGCGAATCCATTTGGACAATATCAGAATATCCCGGAACTTTAAAAAGTGAAGCAATAAAATCCCCTGTTCCTCCATGACGGGTAGCATTGTATTCTAAACCTGCAAAACCTGAAAGCCATATGCATATACCTTTCCCAACATGCTTTAACAGAGCCGCCGGCCTGCCATCTGAAAAATATGCAAGTATATCACAGCAATCATCCGCTTTCTCAAACAACTGTCTATAATACATTACTCCGAAACTTTTTAGCCCGCTTGTAGATTTTGTATACATATGTTCTTCTTTTATAGCTTCGATATGGATGCCTTTCATTCCAAATAATGAGTTCAAAAACGAAAAATCCATATCCATTTGCCCGTTTTCATAATACATACCGGTGCAGCCTTCCATAATGAGCGTGCCACCCTGATTCACAAAATCCGTCAGCAGTACTTTTTCCTTTTCCGAAAGTGCAAGCGTCATTGGAAGATAGAGAACTTCCAGTCCTTCACTTATCACTCTGTCCAGATAGTCTTCATGCACGAATCTTACGGGTATACCACGGTCCAAAAGAATTCTATATATTCCTTTGAAGCTGCGGTTATACTTTTCTTCATGTCCTGCTGCATAGGTCAATAAATCTGACGTTCTGGAAAGAAAAATGCCATTTTGGGGTAAAACGCGTTTCGCATCATTTATGAATTGCTTGTTAAATCTGCCTGCACATTCAGCCGCAGAAACAGACCTTGGTGTATCGCTGCCGTCCGGATTTACAAGGCCGAAACCGGGTGACTCCAGACCTGCCGGTTCAGGTGAAAACTGCCAGTAAACCACTCCTTTTCCTCCGCCGGCAATTACATTCAGATTCCATTGCCTAATATCTTCAGCGGATGGCACTATTCCCCCTAGAAGTCCCTTTTTTCCTGCTCCTCCCTGCAGCTCAAATTGATAAAAAGGTTTTCCCCTTGAAGCTTCAGCAATAATTTCTACATTCATCAAATGTCCTATGACATGCTCCTCACCCATAAGCCACAGAGGAAATGACGAGAGTCCAAACTTATCTACTTCCCTTGCCAAAAGGAACTCATCTCCAAGTTCATTGCCAAGTCCACCGTCATTGAGTCCACCCATATAACCACTGAAAGGAGTGTGGGTAACAATTATCTTGCCCGGAGCCCCTTTTCTTGCTGCAGAAACTCTCTCTTTCAGCCATCTTGCAATATTATAAAGCCAGAATCTTCTCCAGTCTATCATATCAGCATATGTACCAAACCTGACAGGTGGCATTACCTGATCCCATGAAGTATATTTCCTGAACCACGTCTTATTAAGCTGATCAATAGTGCCGTACCTTTCCTGCAGCCATTTTCTGAAATTGTTAATTGAGTGCTCACAATAACATAATAATTGTCCGGAATAGTCAAACATTGGTTCCAAATGCGGTTCATTCCACACATCTATGGCAATTACCGTATTGTTTTTTGCAAAATGCTCTGTCGTTTTATTAATAAACTTGCACATAAGCTCAAGAGCAATTTGACTGTCAGGACACAAGCCGGGCCATCCCGCCGAAGGAATGTTTGCCGGACCGCTGTAATCAAGCTTATGCCCGTCAGCCGTCCTGTAAAATGCGTCTTCATATCCTGTAGCAGTCCAGTACGGTGCACCTTCAGGAATGGTATTTATTATCACTTTCAGATTATATTTTTCACAAATTGATACAAGATCATCCAGCTCACTGAAATCAAAATTATCAGGTGTTTGTTCAATCCAGTTCCAAACTGCCCATAATTTAACAACATTAAAATTAAGGCCCTTTATATGCTTGATGTCTCTTTCCCAGACCTCTTTTCCTGGAAACGGAGGGCGATAATATTGAGTGCCAAAATACATAATTCATACCTCCTTTATCCTTTTACAGCACCTGCTGTCAGTCCTGACACAAGATATTTTTGCATAATAAATCCTATAACAATAATCGGTACCATTGTAATAGACGCTGCGGCACTGCTCTTACCCCAGTCAACGGACACCGCACCTACAAACCTGCTTATACCTACGGGAAGGGTGTATGAGTTCATGGACGTCAGCTGCAATGCAAATACGAGCTCATTCCACGAATACTGCATTGAAAGTATAACTGCTGAGCCAACTGCAGGAGCCAGGATAGGGAATATAATTTTCCAAAATGTCTGCATTCTCCTGGCTCCATCAATTAGAGATGATTCAAATATTTCCCGGGGTATATCTTTCATAAAGCTTAACATTAACCATAATACAAAGGGAAGATTTACCGAAGAATGTGCAAGTATGGGACCTGCATATGTTTTATTCAGCCCTAAAGCGTTAAGTATAACATAAAACGGAATCAATATTGTTATTGCAGGCACTAACTTACCAAGCAGGATAAAATTAGATGCAGTCTTAGACCACCTTGCTTTTGAAAGCAAAAGACCGTATGCTCCAAAAGCACCGCCAATAACAGATATAATCGTTGTCAATGATGCAATTATCAGCGAATTTAGGAAATAGCTTCCAAACTCGCCGTTTGCAAACGCCTTCCGGTAATGAGTCAAGGTAGGTTTGAAGATAAAAGTCGGAGGTATTGTATTAATATCAAGTGTTGGTTTAATTGAGTTAGTTACCACCAGATATATTGGTATAACCGTCCATAAAAAGAACAGCGCAAGAATTCCATATACCAATAATCTAGACAATACTTTGTTTTTTGCTCTATTCATTCCTATACCTCCTCTTGCTTGCTGTTAACAGCGCTAAACCGCATAAATGGCACACCGAATATCACAAATGATATTGCCATAGCAAGCATTGATATCGCCATCGCATATCCCATCTGATACATTTCAAATCCGTTTTTGTAAGCATATATGCTTATTGATAATGTAGAATTAGCGGGTCCACCCTGGGTAAGGGAAAATATGATATCAAATACTTTTATGGTATCTACACCGCTTATTATAAGTATTACCATATAAACCTTGGTCAACAGGGGTAAACTTATATTAAAAAAAGTACGTATTTCCCCGGCCCCGTCAATATAAGCTGCTTCATACAAGTCTTTGGATATTGATACCAAACCTGCTGTTATAACAATTATTACAAATGGTGTTATCTGCCACCAATGTGCTATGATTACCGAAATAAGTGCCGTTGAAGGATCAGTCGTTCCGGGAAAATGATTTACCCCAATACCAAAAAAACTTAGGATCCAATATAGAAATCCTGAAGAAGGGTCGTACATATATCTCCAGATTAGTCCTACTATAATAGGAGATATCAGAAGAGGCATGGAAAACACTGCACGTAAAATTCTTCCGTATTTTGTTCTTACTTTAAGCAGCAAAACAGCAATTAATGTACCTATTATTAAATCACCTGCAGTTGCACCTATTGAAAAAAATATGGTATTTAATACGCTCTTCCATACCGTCCTGTCGTTAAATAACTTCAAATAATTGCCCAGCCCTACAAAATCTTCAGCCTTCAAAGCTTTTCCTATATCATAATTGAATAAACTGAAGTAAACACCATAAAACAACGGAATAATCATTACAACAAGAACAATTAACAATGTAGGGAGCATGAGCAAAAACGGCAATAACTCCCCTTTTTCAAGACTGAAAAAATTATATTTTCTTGCTGCTCTCATATTCAACACCGCCGTTTCTAAAAGCAAGTCTATAACAATTAGTACTATACAGATACTCAGTCCGGTATACCACCGGACTGAGTATCCGCAGGATAAAGTTTCGTTTATTTTACAACATCTTTTAGCTTATTTTGAAGTTCTGTGAAAACTTCTTTTACAGGTCTGTCAGTTGTTGCTATGATTGAGAGTGCTTCGTTTAACGGCTCAAATATCTGTGCAGCTGAAGCTGATGTAGGTTGTGTCTTTGCATTTTCAAGAGTAGCACTTGTTGCGGGAAGGAACGGAATTTTGGCAACAACCTCACTGTCTTCTGCAAGGGAAGTAATTGCAGTAATCTGACCATTCATAAGCGCCTGTTTCTTTTCTATTTCAGGGCTGGTAAGCCATAATGCCAATTTAGCAGCTGCTTCAGGGTTTTTACTGTTATTTGCAACAGCCCATGACCAGTAGCTTACACATCCTGCAACCTCATTTTTACCAGGAACAGGTGCATATCCTACCTTGTCTACTATTTTGGACATCTCAGGATTTGAA
>JAMOAC010000183.1 GCA_023621975.1 Bacillota bacterium
GCATAGAGTAGCATTGCTGCAAATAAAACGGTATAGTTTATACGAGGTGTTTGAGAGTGGAAGAAAAGGAAAAGCGGCGGGTCATTAATCTGCTGAAGACGTCAAAGGGGCAGATTGAAGGCATTATTAAAATGCTGGAGGATAACCGGTATTGCGTAGATATATCCAAGCAAATTCTGGCTGTGCAGGCTAAGTTGAAGAAAGCGAACCTCACCATAATAGACCAGCATATAAAGCACTGTGTAAGACAGGCTTTCAGCGAAGGCCATGGAGATGAGAAAGTGGACGAGATTATTGAGCTTATAGATAAGTATGCAAAATAAATATTTATTTTACTTATCAAAAATAATCACTATAATATTATAATGTAGTTGTCGATTTAAAGTAAATCGTGTTGTATTATGTATAACAAAACAAGGGAGGCGCGCTGTCCATGGCAAGCCAGGACAAAATATACACAAATATGCCTATTGGGCCGCTTGGGATTATAGCAATGCGAGGAAGCAGAGAGTTAGGCAAGCTGGTCGACAGCCACTTGATAAACAAAAGAAGGGCAGTGGCTGAAATTAATAAAGAAAATATGAATTACCTGGGATATCTTAAGGATTCATATCTTGTGGATGCCGAATGCTTAAGGTTCAGCTCAGGTGAGGGAAAAGCCGTTATCAGGGAAACAATCAGGGGATACGATTTGTACATTTTGTGCGACATAGGAAATTACAGCTGTACCTACACAATGCACGGATTGGTATGCCATATGAGCCCTGATGACCATTTCCAGGATATTAAGCGCATCATTTCTGCTATAGGCGGAAAAGCCAGAAGGATAAACGTCATTATGCCTCTTCTCTATTCAGGAAGGCAGCATAAAAGGGTTTCAAGGGAGTCTCTTGATTGCGCAATTGCACTTCAGGAATTGGAGAGGCTTGGGGTTGAAAACATCCTTACATTTGATGCACATGATCCAAGGGTTCAGAACGCTATTCCCATAAAGGGATTTGAGAATATTTCTCCGGTTTACCAGATAATCAAAGCGCTGGTAGCATCTGAAAAGGATCTTGTGATAGACAGAAGACATATGATGGTCATCAGCCCTGACGAGGGAGCAATTAACAGGAGCATATATTATGCCAATGTATTGAGCCTTGATGTCGGAATGTTTTACAAGAGAAGAGATTTGACAAAGGTAATAAACGGCAAGAATCCCATCATAAAGCATGAATACCTGGGCGATTCGGTTGAGGGAAAGGATGTACTGATAGTAGATGACATGATTTCTTCAGGTGATTCCATTTTGGGCATTGCCCGGGAATTAAAAGAGATGAAGGCGAGGAGAGTATATATTGCCGTATCTTTCGGCCTTTTCACTGAAGGAATCCAAAAGTTCGACGAATTTTATAAAAAAGGAATAATAACAAAAGTGCTCTCAACCAACCTGACTTACAGAAAGGAAGAACTTAGAAAGGCACCCTGGTATATTGAAGTTGACGTTTCAAAATTTGTAGCGCTGCTTATAGATACGCTTAATCACGATCAGTCCCTAAGCTCGCTTCTGGATCCTTCGGCAAAGATACATGCCCTGCTGGAAAGGGTAAAAAATTAAGGCAAATAAACAAAAAGAGAGGATTCAAGTGAATTCCACAGGAGGCGTTGCCGTATATGCTGCTTGAATCCTCTCTATTAACTGAATAAATACTAAGTAAGTATTTAATTAATTTTATGCTGAAAATTTTAGTGAAAATGAACGTTTGATTAAAATAGTATCATCATTTTTACATTATGTCAAATAGGCTGCACCGAGCCGATTCGGACAAATGTACAGTTCGCGTGTATATTAGTAATTATCTAATTATTTATTTATAGTAGGGTCCAAAAAATCCCGGGCACAACAGCAGGATAATAAGAATTATAATTATAATCCATATCAGTTCATTTGCGAAAAAGCCATAGCCTCTTTCTTCTG
Source organism: Bacillota bacterium (assembly GCA_023621975.1). Next base: position 1,964 of record JAMOAC010000183.1, read on the forward strand.
ACATAATATAACTCCTTTCTATTAATTAATTTAAAATATTATTATTCTTCAACGATTTCATCCCTGTTTCCACAGCTGCTGTATCTTCCGGAACAGAAGAACAGAAGCAGGAACAGGATTATGAACCACAGAATTGTATCATTGTTGAATATATCTCCCAGAACACCTTTACCGGACATAACAAACCAGCTCCTTTTATACAATAATGACTTTTAACGTTTGTTATATAATATTCAAAATTTTTGTATTGTGTTACAAATCAAACTGCAACAATACTTTAGTTGTTCATGCCATATATGCAACGCACCGCAGCTTCATATCTTTATGCAAGGCCCAGAAGGCGTGCAGTATTTGCTACTATGAAACATACTACAATACCAGTTATTGTCGGGACGATGAAGGATACTATTGCCCATTTTAAACTCTGGGTTTCCTTGCGTATTGTCCACAAAGTTGTTCCGCAAGGAAAATGCATGAGTGAGAACAGCATTACGCAGACACCTGTCAGCCAGGTCCACCCGTTGGATACAAGCAGGGATCGGAGGGCGTGCAGGCTGTCAAGCTCAATCAGGTTGTCGGTTGACATGTAACCCATTATTATTATGGGTATCACTATTTCATTTGCTGGAAGCCCCAATATGAAAGCCATAAGAATGTAGCCGTCAAGTCCTATCAGTTTGGCAAAGGGATGGAGAAATCCCGCACAATGGCTTAACAGGCTCATGTTGTTTATTTGAATGTTTGCCATTAGCCATATTACTATGCCTACAGGTGCTGCGACAGACACGGCACGGCCGAGTACGAATATTGTCCTGTCAAATACCGAGCGGACGATGATTCTTCCGATTTGAGGCTTCCTGTACGGAGGAAGCTCAAGGGAAAAAGATGAAGGAATACCTTTCAAAATGGTAACGGACAGTATTTTTGATACTGCAAATGTGGCTATTATGCCAATCAGCACCACAGCCGTTAGCGCAAGGGTGGACAGCAGGGATCGGTATACACCGTCCGCTATTATTTCACCAATAAAAATTGAGGATATTGTTATAAGCAGGGGAAATCGTCCATTGCATGGAACAAAACTGTTTGTTATTGTTGCAATAAGCCGTTCCCTTGGAGAATCGATTATCCGGCAGCCTATTATGCCCGCAGCGTTGCAGCCAAAGCCCATGCACATGGTAAGGGCCTGCTTGCCATGAGCGCATGCTTTTTTGAAAAAGTTGTCCAGGTTGAAAGCTATTCTCGGAAGATACCCCAGGTCTTCAAGCAGGGTAAAAAGAGGGAAAAAAATTGCCATTGGAGGCAGCATGACGGATACCACCCATGCAACGGTGCGGTACATACCCTTTACCAGAATCCCATGAAGCCACTCGGGTGCGCCTGCCCATGTAAAAAAGGATGTCAGGATATCTTCCAGCCGGAAAAGGGCACTGGCAATCAGTTCAGAAGGATAGTTTGCACCTGAAATCGTAATCCAGAAAATCACTGCCAGAAGCCCGAGCATAATAGGAATTCCAAATATTTTTGAAGTAAGGATCCGGTCAATTCTCCTGTCGGTCGCATCATACTGTTTGTTTTCAAAAACCACGCACCGCCTGCATATGTCTTCTGCAAGGCGGACGATTGAAGTAACAATGCTGTCGCGGAATTCTTCATGTTTTATGCCGTTTTCAGACAGGTAGTTTAATGCCTGCTGCAGTTGTGTTGCAAGCTCACTGTTATCCAAAAGGTCAATGCACAGATGATTATTAAGTGAATCAAGCAGTGACCTGTCGCCGTCCAGCAATTTAAGCGATACCCATCTGTTGTCCAAACGCCCGCCAACTATTTTGCTTACCAAAGGTTCTATCATTTTAATCGCATTTTCTATGCGTTCGTCATATGTAACTTTTATCGGTTTTGATTCTAAGGCACCGGTAGATATTTTATACACCGTGTCCATTAAATCATTGAGCCCCCGGTTGCTGCGGGCGCTGGTCGGGACAGTGGGAACTCCCAGGGATTTTGAAAGTTCATTCAGGTTAATGTTAATTTTTTTTCTTCTTGCCTCATCCATCAGGTTGACGCACACAACTACTTTATTTGTTATCTCAAGAGTCTGCAAAACAAGATTAAGGTTTCTCTCCAGGCATGTAGCATCCACAACGACTATTGTGGCATCCGGATTACCAAAGCATACAAAGTCTCTTGCCACTTCCTCTTCTACCGAATTTGCCATCAGTGAGTATGTCCCCGGCAAATCAATCATTGTGAATGTTTTATCCTTGTATTTACATTTTCCCTGTGCACCGGTTACGGTTTTTCCTGGCCAGTTGCCCGTGTGCTGGTTTAAACCTGTCAGGTTATTGAAAACAGTGCTTTTTCCCACATTTGGATTCCCGGCCAGGGCGATGACAAGTTCGTCCGGCGTACTTTTTTTTATGGTAAAATTACTGCATAATACCGAGGTACCTGTGGATTGGATCGTAAGCCCCATGACGAAATACACCCCTTTTGTTTACATGCTTAGTCTGTTTCTACAAGTATTTTGCAAGCCTCCTCAGAACGAAGGGCAATTACCGTACCTCGTATATGATATGCAGTTGGATCACCGGATGGACTCTTTTGAAGAGCTTCTATTACAGTATTGGATATAAGTCCCAAATCCAGCAGCCTTCTTCTTATATTTCCGTCACACAGCAGTTTTTTTACCTTTGCGGTTTTTCCCAGCGGAAGACGGTTTAACGGTATAACGTTTTCCACGATGACAACCTCCCTGGATTTATGTCTACATATTATTTAGTTAATTTCAGCGGTGTGAAAAAATCTTTCTCATGACTAATATATGTTAAATAAAATACAGGTGTTACGAATATAATTAAACGTACGGAAATAAAAAAGCTGTAGTTGTTATATAGAATAATGGCAAAATCTTAAAGGTCGTGATTTGCGTGGAAAACAATAATGAATTTTATACGGTTCGCGGATACCAGCTTTTGAAAAAGAACAAGGAGATGTTAACCTCTGCCATGGAAGACTATCTTGAAATGATTTACAGAAACAGCCTTGAGGAAAGGTATGTGAGGATAAGTACGCTTGCTGAACTGCTCAATGTCAGGCCTTCTTCAGCGACAAAAATGGTTCAGAAATTGGCTGAAATAGGGCTCGTGGATTACAAGAGATACGGCATAATATTCCTGACTGAGAGCGGAAGGGAGATAGGCGAGTTTCTTTTAAAGAGGCATAATATTGTTGAAAAGTTTTTAAGCACTATCGGCATAACTGAAAATTTGCTGAAAGAAACGGAATTGATAGAGCACAATGTAAGTGTTAACACCCTTCAAAATATACACCTTCTCAATGAATTTTTTGACACCAATCCGGACATTATTTCCAGGTTCAGAGATTTTAAAGAAAAGTATGATACGAAAGGCATGTTTGAGCGATAATAATATTAATCATAAAACATAATTTTTTTTGTGCCTGATATTGCTTGACATAAAAAAGGCGCAGGACTATAATGGTAATTGATAATGATTATCAATTACCATTATGCAACTATGGAGGTTTATTAGTTTTGGATACGAAAAATGTACTGCTTGCGTTCGGATTAACATTAATGGCAGGATTGTCTACAGGATTGGGAGGAATACTTACTTTATTCTGGAAGAACACTAAAACAAAATTTTTATCCGTGATATTGGGTTTTTCCGCAGGGGTTATGATTTATGTATCCTTTGCAGAGATTTTGCCAGAAGCAAAAAATTATCTTATCAGCGTTTTTGGCGAATCAAAAGGCTCATGGGTGACAACTGCGGCATTTTTCGGAGGAGTGTTTTTTATTGCGATAATTGACAAGCTTATACCTGCCAAGGATAATCCTCATGAATATTATAAAGGGGATGGCGGGGGCGAATGCAACCCAAGAAAGAGCAAGCTTTTGAGAACCGGACTGCTTACGACTTTTGCCATTACGGTACACAATTTCCCGGAAGGAATTGCATCTTTTACTTCAGCACTCAGCGACGCGTCTTTGGGCGTGGCTATTGCATTGGCTATTGCCATACATAATATTCCGGAAGGTATATCGGTGGCAATACCGGTTTACTGTGCTACCGGAAATAAGAAAAAGGCAATAGCTTTATCCCTGTTGTCCGGGCTTTCGGAGCCTTTAGGCGCGCTTATAGGATATCTTATTTTAATGCCGTTTTTGAATGATATGATTTTTGGTATACTTTTTGCGGTTGTTGCGGGCATAATGGTATTTATTTCATTGGACGAGCTGCTTCCGACAGCCCGTGAATACGGTGAACATCACCTTTCAATATTCGGACTTGTACTGGGAATGATAGTAATGGCACTAAGCCTGTTGCTTATTATTTAATAAAGGTTTATACTTTAATATATTAGGTCTGCCCATGTAATGGGTGAAAAAGTATTTGTTACAGGAATGGAGAAATGCAAAATGACAGATATTGAAGGGATGTTTTATTTAGCAGATGAAAAAATAGAAAAAGCAGAAAATTATAATGCCCTGTCCCTGGATACAAAAAATTCCGTTTATGAGGTTATCAGAATCATTAACGGTGTTCCTCTTTTCATGGAGGACCATTACATGCGCCTTTTAGGTTCCGCTGAGGCCTTAGGCCTCCAGCTTGAATTTACACAGGAATATATATTGGATCAAATTTACAGGCTGTTGGAGATTAACGGGAAAAGCAACTGTAATGTAAAAATCATCATATATTCTAAAGGTTCAGGTCAGGGCTTTATTTGCTATATAAGCAAAAGCTATTATCCTGACATTGAAGTGGTAAAAAAAGGTGTTCCTGTTTCTTTAATGAGACTGGAGAGGGAAAAACCCAATATCAAGATACTGAATACTCAATACAATCAAAAAGTAAGAAGTAAAATTGAAGCAGACGGTGTTTTTGAAGTGCTCCTTGTCAATGGAAACGGAAAAATTACTGAAGGCAGCAGGTCCAATGTGTTTTTCGTGAAAGGGGAGAAGGTTTTCACTGCCCCGGCTTCTCATGTACTTAAAGGAATTACGAGAAAATATGTTTTTGATGCGTGCAAGTCAATAGGTGTCGAAATAATGGAAGAGCTGGTGGATGTAAATTCCTTGAATAATTTCGACGGGGTATTTCTTTCTGGTACATCAATAAAAGTATTACCTGTTTCCAAAGTAGACTATATAATATTTAAGTCGGGTACACACCCGACTATTGTTGCGATACGCGATGAGTTTGACAGACTTCTTGATGAGTATATCCAAATGCATAAAAAGAGGTAAAATGTTTTAAAAATTAAATACCATATAAAATAATAAAAAACGTACGCTTGTACGTTTTTATTATCTATAT
>JAMOAC010000013.1 GCA_023621975.1 Bacillota bacterium
ATGTTTTGCCATGTATTTTTAATTAAGAGTACGGTTGACAGAGAATCAGGCTTTTGCCTTGTATCAATATATCCCTCCAGTTCCACCAGGTATTTTTCTATATCGTTTACATAGTCGTGGTCAACGTCTATCTGAATCAGCGGTTTCAATTTTTTCCATGCATTTCTTGAATCTTCAAGGCTTGTTTTGGCTTTGTCCCATTTTTCGCTGCGGATGTTTTCTTCCAGCTGGTTCAGATAATCGCTGAAACCGGTACGCCTGCCGAGGGATTCAGACAGCAATGTGCAGGAACAGGTAAATATGCTTATTATAAGAACTAATACTGTAATTACTCCGACGAATTTTTTTTGCAAAAAATTCCCCCTCCTTTTTAAACTTTCAGTTATTTATAGGTATTATGTAATATGGTTTGTCTCCTTTTAAATCCACATATAGATTGCCCCTGGTATCAAGCTGGGCAAGGGAAACTTCCGAAATATCATTTATATTTTGTTTGCCAAGCTGGTAAAAAAGCCAGGCTCTTGATAGATTCAGCGAACGAAGAGCGTCATCAAGTATCTTACCGTCCATAACCAGATTTGTCGGAAGGCCGTCATACTGGGTTGCCAGATTGATATCACCGGGTGTAAGAGGCTGTTTTTGGGATTTTTTTTGAACGCTTATTTTGCCTCCGGGCTCTAATAAGGCAAACTCCACGTCTTCTATGTTGAAAACCCCTTGAGTCCTTAGTTCTGAAATTAACTTGTCTATGGAAATGCGAATCCGCCTCAGGTTGCCTTCAAGTATTTTTCCGTTTTGAATAACGATAGTTTCTTCTCCGCTGAAAAGCCTGCGCAGCCATGCACTGCGAAGCCCCAGGTATCCAAGCAATATTGTCAGTCCTGTCCATATGCTCATTCCCACCAGGGTTGCCAGTGTGCTTTCGTTTACTTCAACGGAAAGGGTTGAAGCTGTTGAACCAATCGTAATTCCCAGGACATAGTCAAAGAACGTAAGTTGCGTTACCTGCTGCTTACCTATAAGCCTTACAAAGAACAATAATACAAAAAAGGCAATAAATGAGCGTATTACCACAACGAGCGTAATCGGCAATTTGTACCCTGCCTTTCTTGTTATATTTATTTAACTTGTTGTACCGTATAATGAGATTGCATAGTGGAGAAGAGCTTGAGGCTTTTTTATTATCACCCAGCCTGGAACAGCTGCTGTCGCAATCTGGCACAACAAGTTAAACCAATACACGCGTTTATATAGTATTTTTTCGATAAATCGGCAGTTTATTCGCAAGGATTCATCAAAGAGCAAAAAATGAGTACATTACAGCAATAATTAAAAAGAATTCAGGCATTATTAAATATAAAATATATATAGACAAACGTTCAAAATTTTGGAATATTCAGCAAGAAGTCATGATATCCGGCAAAAAGTTGAACGGAAAGTAATGATCCTAAACAATTGGAGGGGTAAACATGTCCGAAATACCTAAATACCTGGATGAAAATTTAAGTTTTGAGGAGCGGGCAAAGGATCTGGTGTCAAGGATGACCCTTGAAGAAAAGGTTACCCAGATGGTTTACAATGCACCTGCCATTCCGAGATTGGGGGTTCCTTCATACAACTGGTGGAATGAAGCACTGCACGGAGTGGCAAGAGCCGGAGTTGCGACGATGTTTCCCCAGGCTATCGGAATGGCTGCAACCTTCGATGAGGATTTGATATATAAGGTTGCCGACATAATTTCTACCGAGGCAAGGGCTAAGTTTAACCAATTTCAGAAAAAAGGCGATCACGGCATATACAAAGGGCTTACATTCTGGTCTCCCAACGTTAATATTTTCAGGGATCCCAGATGGGGCAGAGGTCATGAAACTTACGGGGAGGACCCTTATCTGACGGCAAGGCTTGGAGTCGCTTTTATAAAAGGATTGCAGGGCAATGATAAAAAGTACCTGAAGGCAGCTGCCTGTGCAAAACATTTTGCCGTCCACAGCGGTCCCGAGAATGAAAGGCATGAATTCAACGCTGTCGTGTCAAAGAAAGATTTGCGGGAAACTTATCTTTATGCATTTAAGGAATGTGTTAAAGAAGGCAAAGTGGAAGCAGTAATGGGAGCATATAACAGGGTGAACGGTGAACCGTGCTGTGGAAGCAAGACCCTTCTGAAGGACATTTTAAGGGATGAATGGGGATTTAAAGGGCATGTGGTATCTGACTGCTGGGCTCTAAGGGATTTTCATGAACATCACATGGTGACAAAAACCGCTCCTGAATCGGCAGCCCTGGCAGTTAACAACGGCTGCGACCTGAACTGCGGCTCAACGTTCGCTCACCTTCTGATTGCGCACAAAGAAGGGCTTGTCAGCGAGGAAGCCATTGACAGGGCAGTTACGAGGCTGATGACAACGAGGATGAAGCTGGGAATGTTTGATAAGCCCGAAAATGTACCTTATACAAATATACCTTATGAAAAGAATGATTGCAAAGAACACAGGCAATTTGCCGTTGAAGTGGCAAAGAAATCAATGGTGCTTCTGAAAAATGAAAACAACATACTTCCTTTGGACAGGAAGAAATTGAAATCTATTGCCGTCATAGGGCCAAATGCTGACAGCAGAGATGCACTTGTAGGCAACTATATTGGAACGCCGTCCAATTACGTAACGGTACTTGAAGGAATAAGGGAGGCAGCAGGTGAAGACATAAGGATTTATTATGCCCAGGGCTGCCATTTATATAAAGACAGGGTTGAATGTCTCGCGGAATACGGGGACAGGTTTGCGGAAGCCGTTACAGCAGCGGAAATGGCAGACGTTGTTATCATGTGCCTGGGATTGGATGCAAACATTGAAGGTGAAGAGGGAGATGCCTCAAATGAATATGCCAGCGGAGACAAAAAGGATTTGAACTTGCCGGGGCTCCAGCAGGATCTCCTTGAAACCGTGAGCAAGACAGGCAAACCCATTATATTGGTTCTGCTTTCCGGCAGTGCTCTGGCGGTTACATGGGCGGATGAGCATGTGCCGGCAATAATCCAGGCATGGTATCCGGGTGCCGAGGGAGGAAAAGCAGTTGCTTCGCTGATATTCGGAGAATACAGCCCTTCAGGAAGGCTACCGGTTACATTTTACAGGACAACGGAGGAGCTGCCTGATTTTCGCGATTATTCCATGAAAAACAGGACATACAGGTATATGAAAAATGAAGCCCTCTATCCTTTTGGTTACGGTTTGAGCTATACTAGGTTTTCATATAGCGATATAGAGTTTAACAAACGAGTAATAAATGCGGGTGAAAATATAGAATGCAGGATAAGAGTAAGGAATGTAGGGAAGATGGATTCGGAGGAAACAATCCAGCTGTATCTGCAGGACGTGGAAGCAAGTGTGGAAGTTCCGAGATGGCAGCTAAAAGGGTTTAAGAAGGTTTACCTAGCCGAAGGAGAGGAAAAGGAAGTTAAGTTTACAATAACGCCGCGGGATATGGTGTTGATTGACGAAGAGGGCAGATGTATCCTGGAGCCTGGCAAATTCATGGTATATATTGGAGGAAGCCAGCCTGACAAACGAAGCGAAGAGCTGACGGGCTGCAGAGTGTCAAGAGGCGAATTTGAAGTTGTAGGTGATCCTTTGGAATTAGAGTATTAAAGAGATTGGAATAGAATATTAAAGAGATGGAATCAGGGTATTAAGGACACTAATATAAGTTGCCCCCTGCAATTGATTCTAATATAATTAAGTTAACAGCTGTCATACTACGCGAATCGGGTATGTTAACATTGTCAGGGGGCTTTTTTAGTGTTTATAGACGGTTTGCATGAGAAAGGGATTTTATCGGAAAACTACCCTTTCAGACTGACAATAAACACGTTGGAAAATTTTGAATATCCTTTTCATTGGCACAGTGCCCTGGAAATGATATATGTCATGGAAAACCACTATGAGGTCATTGTAAATAATACTGATTGTGCCCTTGATGAAAGGGATATCCTCCTTATTTCAGGTGGTGACATTCACGGCTTTGATGTTAAGGGGAACAAAGGAAAAAGAATTTTCATTCAATTTGACATTTCAAAGTTTGGCGGTTTTGGATTCGACAATTCCTTAAAATCCCTCATTTCGAAAACAAGGAAGATAAGTTCCAAAAGCGATAATGAACTTCACCGGTCAATAGAGGAACAGATAGTTAAAATTATTGACGATTACAGCAGGAATGACATTGCAAGCCCTCTTTATTTAAGTGCAAGGATATATGATATTCTGTCAATTCTGGCACGCCATTTTGCCAACAGGATAAAGGACGAAATTCCCGATTCCGGTTCAAAAAGGATTTACGGGCTGAGAAAATTGAACGGGGCGTTTAAATATATTGAGGAAAATTATCAGAATGATATAACTTTAAAGTCCGTAGCCAGTGCATCAGGATTTAGTGAATACTATTTTTCCAGGCTTTTTAAAGAAGTTACCGATAAAAATTTCAACAGCTATTTAAGGGAATTCAGGGTAAAGAAGGCAGAAAAGCTATTGGCGGAATCAGATATGTCCATTACTCAAATTGCGTACACTTCGGGATTTAAAAGTATCACATCCTTTAACAGGACATTTAAGGAAGTCAAAGGCTGCACCCCAACAGAGTATAAAAAAATGAGGGTGTAACAATTTTGAATAAAAGTACCTTTTTTATAGTGCCCAATGGAGAAATGTTTCTGATTTTAAGTTTACAGTTATAACTCCCCGCCTTATTATTTAATTATAGATACATTCATTAGTCAGTATATAGCCAGTGCTGAACTGGCGTTGGCACTGCAATAATTTCAGGGTCATGTATTATTTGTTTTTATAATGATATTAAGGTTTCTTGTTTAATGCGAAGCAAAAGGAATATTTGCAAGCCAAATGGAAATTCCAGGCAATACAGCAAACAACAAAGAAGGAGAGATATTAATGATACGTGAACCGTTGAGTAAGGAAGAAGTAATAAAAGCCATTGAAAGAAAAGGCGGAAGCAAAATACCCCTTGTACTTCATAAATGGTGGGGCCAGGGACTGGAGGAAAAGTACGGTGAGCAGCTTAAAATTATGGCATCAAAATATCCCGATGATATTTATTTTGCTTTATATCTGCAACCGGGTTATCATGTTTCGAGCAATGCAAACCCATCCTATCGTTGGGGATACCGAAATGACTATGAGGGAACAGAGACCCACAGTATAGGAAAAATGCATGTGCTTTTGCCCGATTGGTCCGAATTGGATATGTTTTTGGATGATTTCCCAAATCCCAATGAGCCCGGTGTATTTGACGAAATAGAGAAACACCTGCAAAAAGGCGAAAGCAGGTACAAGCTCGGGGGATGGTGGTGCCTGTTCCACGAGTGGATGTGGGCTGTCAGGGGAATGGAAAACCTGATGATGGATTACTATGAGAGCATGGATAAATTAAAAATTATAGGACAAAGAGTTTTGGAGTATTACAAAGTTATAATAGATAGATTTGCCGCTCTTGGTTTTGACGGAATTTTCACGTCAGACGATTTAGGGCACCAGACCGGGCCGATGATGTCGCCGGCAATTTTTGAAGAATTATATTTTCCGCTATACAAAGAGTTTGCATCTTATGTCCATTCAAAAGGAATGCACTTTTTCCTGCATTCCTGCGGTGACAACACAAAGCTCATGGAGTACCTGATTGAATCTGGTGTCGATGTATTTCACCCCATTCAGACCGGGTGCATGGATCCGGCGGCAACGGCTGCTGCATATGGAAACAGAATCAGTTTTCTTGCAGGGATTGACGTACAGCATTTACTGCCGGAAGGAACGGTTGAAGAAGTCAGGAAGGGGATACGTGAACTGATAGATGCTTTATACAAGCCCGAGGGTGGACTGTTGCTGGCTGCCGGAAACGGGATTATGGCGGATACACCGATTGAAAACATAGAAGCCATGCTATATGAAATTTCCACATATATACCGGGCAAATAAAGGAAAAATTCTTAAGAGGGGTGTTTGCAGTGATTTTATCTTTAAAGGAATACAGGAATAAAGTACATGGCTGCTGGATGGGCAAGAACATTGGTGGTACTCTCGGAGCACCTTTTGAATGCAAAAGAGGTGTGTACGAAATTGACTTCTATACACAGGACCTGGGCGGCGAGCCCCTGCCCAATGACGACCTGGACCTGCAGCTTGTGTGGCTGAATGTGGCAGAAAAGTATGGAAGGCATGTAAATGCGTCAATACTGGGTGAATACTGGCATTCGTACATTGTTCCCAACTGGGCGGAATACGGAGCGGGCAAAAACAATATGAGGATGGGGCTTGTGCCCCCGCTTTCCGGATATGTAAACAACAATTACCGGGACAGCTGCGGTGCCTTTATAAGATCTGAAATCTGGGCGTGCCTTGCGCCGGGGCATCCTGAGATAGCTGTGAAATACGCGTATGAGGATGCAATTGTTGACCACAGTTATGAAGGAGTATACGGTGAAATTTTCTTTGCAGCCATACAAAGTTCTGCATTTGTTGAAAAGGATAAATACAAGCTGATAGACATAGGGCTTTCATACATACCTGAAGACTGTGGAATTGCAAAAGCTGTTAAGTGTGTGATTGATTGCTATAAATCCGGCCTCGACTGGAAGGAAGCCAGAAAGAAGCTCCTGAACGAAGTTCCGGGTAGCTTTGGGATGTTATTGGGCTATGTGGACAGGGAACCTGAACAGGATATACCTGTTGGGAGGATGGGCTATGATGCTCCCAGCAATGTCGGGATTGTTATATTAGGGTGGCTCTACGGAGAGGATGATTTCGGCAGAAGCCTGTGTATTGCGGCAGGATGCGGAGAGGACTCCGACTGTACTGCAGCAACACTTGGAGCAATACTTGGAATTATTAACGGGTTTGACTCGATACCTGAAAAATGGATTAAACCACTGGGAAACACCATTAAGACAATATCTTTGAACCTTGGTGATGCGGGAGTAGTAATACCAAAGACAGTAGATGAGCTTACTGAAAGAGTTATAAGGCTTACACCCATTTTTCTCGGAAGCCAGTTCTGTGACACGGTGAATACGCAAAACGGCTATTCAATTATCACATTAGAGCCTTCAGAGCTCGCATGCCGTCCTGTACGTATAAATGCCTATAACGACTACAGATTTGAGGATGTATTAAAGCAGCAGCCTTTCGGCGTCAAATACACATTCCCTCTTTTTGACGTAATAGTTGATTATTGTGAAGCACCGATGGTAAAGGAAGGAGTGCCCAGGAAATTTAAATTAAAGATAGAAAATAAGCTGTGGATGC
>JAMOAC010000103.1 GCA_023621975.1 Bacillota bacterium
GCCTACCGGTATGTAAAGTCCTGGGATCCGTCAAAACAGCGGCATGTTACATGGAGAGAGTGGCCGTGGAAGATCAGGCATCCTGAGGATTAACTGCTACCACCCCGCTTTTTTTGATTCTTCTGTTGTGAACTTGCGGTATTCAGTCCTGAAAGCTGCTACTTGGAATTTTATACCATATTGAACTTGAATATTATTCGCATATGCCTGTTTACACAGCCGGCAAATGACAGGAATAATCAGCACTTGGCTGTTAATAGGGACATATTATAGAATTGAAATATAAGAAAGATTGGGAAAATACAAAAAGAAAATTTAAGGCATGGTGGAACGGTTCAAAACTTCCAATGGGACACGGTATGGCTCGAGAAATGTGTTCATGAAATGATAAACTAATAAACAAAATACTTTTATTTCAATGCTTTTTTTTTATGTTTTTTCTGGATTGGATAGTTGGTTCCTTACTTGTTGCACCAGGCAATGAGATATCATAGTTGGAGGTCATCAGAGCTGAAATTTTGCCCGGTATCGCCTAACGTATATGCATGAATGCCAGGTCAGCCGAATTCACGGGCAAAGAAACAAAAATCATAGATAAAATACGAATGAAAAGTCAATTACTTGTATTCGCAAATAGAACAAGAGCAGTACCAAGTAAAATGGTTAGTATTATGCGATAAACAAATGTTAATATAATTCTAATTGAAAGAATATTGACTTTCATTCGTAACTGACTTAAAATAATATTAAAGTAAGAAATGTGAGGAATATAGTATGATATTTAATGTGCAAAGATTTTCCACTCATGATGGTAGTGGTATCAGGACGATTGTTTTTTTCAAGGGCTGCCCTCTAAGATGCCCATGGTGCAGTAATCCGGAAAGTCAAAGCTTTGACTATGATATTTTTTTTGATAAACAAAAATGCATAGGTTGTATGGAATGTGTAAAGGTATCAAGAAATAAAGAATTTGTAAAGACTGATGAAGGCATATCGATAAACCGTGAAAATATTACGGATCCTTTACTTTTTAAGGATATATGTCCTGCAAAAGCAATTCAGGTTATAGGGGAAGAATTTGATGTTGAGAAGCTGTTAAAGGAACTTGAAAAAGAAAGGGTATTTTATGATAACAGCGGCGGAGGTGTTACATTTTCCGGTGGAGAACCTTTTGCACAGCCTGAACAGCTGCTTACGCTGGCAAAAGAGTTGAAGAAGAGGGGGATTTCAATAGCGGTGGAAACCTGCCTGGATGTCCCCTGGGAAAATATTGAAGCTGCTATTCAATATGTAGATGAATTTCTCGTAGATTTAAAACATGTTGATGGCAAAAAACTGAACGAAGTGACATGTGGAAATTTTGCACAGATTGAATATAATCTGAGAAGGCTGGAAGCAGAAAAGGTTCCTGTAACAATCAGAATACCCGTTATACCTGGATTCAACCATAACACTGATGATATGCACGCCATAATTGACTATCTTGATTCCTTTACTAATATAAGAGAGCTTCACCTGTTGCCTTACCATTCTTTTGGTAAAGGAAAATATCATCAGTTGGGGCGGGACTACAAATTCAGGACAGAAGCTTTGGATAAAAGTGAATTGAAGCCCTTTTTGGAATATGCAAAAAGTAAGGGGTTAAAAACTGTTATAGGAGGATAGTTAAATGAAAAATGAACTTGGGTTATCTGAAAGAGTCCACAATTTGAGGGAGAAAGTGTTGTCTACTAAACCAACCATTTGTGTTGAAAGAGCGAAAATATATACAGAGGTGTACCAGAAGTATGAGGCTTTGCCTGTACCGGTAAAACGTGCTATTGCTCTTAAAGAAACTCTGGAGAGGATGACTATATATATTGACGAGGGAGAATTGATTGTTGGAAATGTATCTTCAAGAATAAATGCCGCACCTTATTTTCCAGAGTACGCAGTGACATGGATGTTAAATGAACTGGATGAGTTAGACAAACGTCCTGGGGATGCCTTTTACCCGTCTGAAGAGATTAAAGCGGAAATAAGGGCTATTTCTCCATATTGGATAGGAAAGACTACAATAGACAAAGGTTACGCCCTTATGCCCAAGGAACTTAAAGAAATTCTGGATGCCGGAATTATTAAAGCTGAAGGAAACCTAACTTCTGGAGACGGTCACATTGCAGTAAACCATCAAAAAATCCTGACGGTGGGCTTAAATGCTTATCTTGATGAAATTCAATTCTACAGGAGCAAATTAAAGCTCTGGGATTGGGCTGACTTAAAAAAGGAGCAGTTCTACAAATCTGTTGAAATAGGCATTAAGGCGCTTCAGACATACATACGCAGGTATGAGGCATTAGCACTTGAATTGGCTGAAAAGGAAAGCAATGAAACACGCAGGCAGGAATTACTGCTTATCAGCAAAAATTGTAGGCATATAGCTGAAAAGCCGCCAGAAACATTCTATCAAGCACTGCAGATGACCGTGTTCCTCCAACTGGTGCTGCAGATAGAAAGTAACGGACATTCATTATCCTTTGGTCGTATGGACCAGTATCTGTATCCTTTTTATGAAAGAGATCTGAAAGCCGGGATCATTTCACCGGAGTTTGCCATGGAGCTTCTTGAGTGTACCTGGATCAAAATTTTAAGTGTCAAGAAGATACGTCCCTGGTCTCATACACGTTTTTCAGCCGGTGGTCCTCTGTACCAGAATGTTACGATCGGAGGACAGACTGTTGATGGCAGAGATGCAGTCAACGAGTTAAGCTATTTAATATTATGGTCTGTAGGGAAAACCAGGTTAACACAGCCCAATTTGTCGGTACGCTTCCACAAAAATATGAGTGATGATTTCATGATGGAATGTATAAAGGTTATAGAAATGGGCTTTGGAATGCCGGCTTTCAATAATGACGAGATTGTTATTCCCGGGCTAATAAAACTGGGTGTTGAAAAAGGAAGACGCATACAACTATTCAGCCATAGGTTGCATTGAGATTGCAGTACCTGGCAAATGGGGTTACAGATGCACCGGAATGAGCTTTCTTAATTTTGCACGCGTTCTTTTAGCTGCCTTGAATGATGGCCTTGATACCGAGAGCGGAAAAACATTTCATCCGGGAAAAGGAAAGCTTGTAGATTTTGAAAGCTTTGACCAGGTGATGGAAGCTTGGAAAGACCAGGTCAAATTCTATGCAAGAGCAGCAGTAGCAATAGACACTGTAGTTGATACGGTGCTGGAAGAAAATGTGCCTGATATTCTTTGCTCAGCCTTTGTCGATAACTGCATTGAAAAAGGTAAATTCATAAAAGAAGGCGGCAGCAAATACGATTTTGTATCCGGCCTGCAGGTAGGAATTGCAAATCTGGGCAACTCTCTGGCTGCCATAAAGAAGCTGGTCTTTGAAGAAAAACGTATAAGTAAAGAGGAATTGGTAAAGAATCTTGAGAATAACTTTGAGGGAGTAGAAGGAGAAAAACTCCGTCAAATATTATTAAACTATGCTCCAAAATTCGGAAACGATGATGATTATGTTGACCTTCTCCTGAAGGAAGCATATATGTATTTTATTGAAGAATTAGATAAATACCATACTACACGCTTTGGCAGAGGGCCAATTGGCTGCGGTTATTATGCAGGAACCTCAAGCATCTCGGCAAACGTTCCATCAGGTTCGGTAGTAGGTGCAACCCCGGATGGAAGAAAGGCTTATACTCCGCTGGCGGAAGGCTGCTCACCGTCATCAGGTACTGATATCCTTGGGCCGACAGCGGTTTTTAAATCAATTGCCAAGCTGCCTACGGATAAAATCATGGGCGGTGTGCTTCTGAATCAGAAGCTGTCTCCTGCAGTAATTAAGGAAGAAGCAGATAAGAGGAAACTTATGAACATGCTTAGAACCTTTTTTGCAGATCTTAAGGGCTGGCATGTGCAATACAATATTGTTTCAAGAGAAACTCTGCTTGCAGCTAAAAAAGAACCCGAGAAATACCGTGATCTCATAGTAA
Organism: Bacillota bacterium; assembly: GCA_023621975.1. Next base: position 3,991 of record JAMOAC010000103.1, read on the forward strand.
GAGTAGCAGGATATTCAGCATTCTTTACCAATCTGTCTCCGGACACTCAGGATGATATTATTGCAAGAACTGAGCATACGCTCTAGAGTGAATTAATTGGTGATAGGCACCGAAATAAATAGGCACTGAAACAGAATAAAGGTTTGTTACAAAAAAGTACCGGCTCCAAAATTGGAGCCGGTGCTTTTTATGTTTTTTTGCTTTTAATATAAAATCATGATTATAAAATCATGATTTTGATTCCTTCACCCTATCGAGCATAGCTTTTTCCATCACGTCAAAGGGAGCTTTCACACCAGTGTATAGTTCAAACTGGTAGCAAGCTTGGTGAATAAGCATTCTATAGCCTGGAATAGCAGTACATCCAAGACTTCTGGCAATTTTCACAAAGGTAGTTTCAAAGGGCATAAACACAACGTCGAGTACGATTTTGTTTTCTCTCATTTGTTCAGCTGTCAAAACAGATGCATCAGTCTTAAAACCCACAGATGTAGCATTGATTAATATGTCATAATTTACACTTCTGTTAAAGTCAGCAGGAACACCTGCATATTTGACACCGAAATGATTGCATACTTCCCTCCCGATATCCTCTTCGATGTTATATACCACTATATCGTCGGTATATTTTTTTAGACCATATATAATTGCTCTGGCCGCTCCTCCGGCACCTATTACAACGATTTTCTTGCCATGAATATCTCCGGTTTCCTCAAGACACCTTATAGCTCCTGTCCAGTCTGTATTATAGCCTTTGAGAATACCATTATTATTCACGATAGTGTTTACAGCACCAATAGCTTTTGCGGATTCATCCAGTTCATCAAGGTATTTAATTACTTCCTGCTTGAAAGGCATTGTAACACCAAGGCCTCTTATTCCCATTGCCCTGACTCCCTTAATAGTGTCTTCCAGATTATCCGGCTGGAAGGAAACATAACAATAATTCAAGCCAAGAGCCTTGTATGCCGCGTTGTGCATCAGGACCCCGTTACCTCCTATGCTTCCGGCAATTGACCCGCATAGTACGGGAAAAGATTGTGCCATTATTATTAACCCCCTATTCTGTTTTTTACCAGGATATCTGAAACTATAGTATGAAAGTAATCAATTGGTTTCAATAAAATTTAATTGATGCAACATCAAGGCTGCTGCACCTATGATACCAGCATCATCACCCAGTACGGCAGGAACGATATCTACAGGATAGGCATAAGATATCTTTGAAAGCTTTCTGAACTTTTCATTAAATCTGTCAAAGAGAGGTTTACCGAACTTTGAAACGCCTCCACCCACAACAAAATGATTGATATTGAAAATCTGGTAAAGATTTGCAAACATTATTCCGAGCAGGTCGCCGGTCCGATTGATAACGTCAATGGCCAGCTGATCTCCGATATTGGCTGCATCCTGGATATGTTTGCAGGTCAGGTCATCCAAATTCTCAACCATACCTGACAGGATACTATGGCAGCCTTCTTCAAGTTTTTCCCTTGTATATCTGATTATTTTCGGACCAGAGGCAAGGGACATTATGCAGCCTTTATTACCGCAACCACACAGGTAGCCGTCATCACTGATGATCATATGTCCGAATTCACCGGCTGCGCCATAGCTGCCACGGTATATGGAATTGTTAATTATTATGCCTCCGCCGATTCCTGTACTAATGGTGATGTAAAGCATATCTTTTTTACCTTTTCCGGCGCCAAAAAGATGTTCCGCTATTGCTGCCACATTTGCGTCATTATCAATTTCTACTGTCACGCCAAGCTTTTCTGAAAGCAGTTTCTTAACAGGAACATTGTCCCATTTGGGGAGGCTGGAGGTGGTGATGATAAAACCGTTGTCAAAATCTATATGTGAAGGGAAAGCGGCTCCTACTCCCATGAGGTCTGATCTTTTCAGAGAATTGTTTTTTAATAGGGTATCAATATGGGTGCACATTTCATCAAGCATTTCATCAGGTTCCAGTTCGGGATTGGTTTTTGCTTTGAATCTGTCTATTAAATTGCAGGTCATATCGAATAAGCCGTATGCCAGCTTTGTTCCGCCGACATCAATCCCTATACAGTATTTTTCCATCATTTTATCTCCTTTCAAAATTAAACCAGTATAACTTCAATTCCAAAGTCTTTAAGAATTTTCAGATGTTTTTCAGGTAAATTCTTGTCTGTTATTACCATATGCGTCTCAGTTGGCTTAAACTGGCAAGCTACGCCTACCTTATCAAATTTAGTGGAGTCTGTGACTACTATGACCTTATTGGCACGTTCAGCCATTGCACGTGCAACTTCAGCCCTCATGAGATTGACACATGTAAAGCCGGTAGTTGGGCTGAAACCGTCGACTCCTATGAATACCTTGTCTACATGGAATTGTTTCAGGCAAATTCTGGTAAGAGGTCCGACAAGCGCTTCCGATTCATGTTGATAATCACCACCTAAGATGATTATTTTAAGATTGCCCATCCCCCTCACATATCTACTGATGAAAGTGGAATTTGTTATGATAGTAACATCATTTTTATTTGCCAGTTCCATTGCTAAAAGGGCATTAGTGGAGCCGGACTCAATCATGACGGTTTCTCCGTTGCTTACCAATGAAGCAGCTTTTCTGGCAATATTTAATTTGATATCATAGTTAATTGACAGCCGCCTCATAATATCATCATCTGAAACCGGCATTGCACCGCCATGGAATCTTTTAAGCATTCCGTTTTGCTCAAGAAGTTTTAAATCTTGGCGGATAGTTACCTGTGAAACTGAAAACTCCTTTGAAAGATCAGCTACATTTATCTTTGACGAACTAATCACGCGGTTCAAAATAGCCAACTGTCTTTGATTTAAAACTCCCATTAAATCAGCTCCCGAAAATAATTAATATTAATAATTTTTGCTTATAAAATATATTAACAAAAATTAAAAAATAATCAAACATATATATTGACTTATTATTATTTATACAGGAAATACAATTCTCATAAAGGAAACGTAACTACAATATTATAATTTATGATACAATAATTTCGAATGAAATTCAATATGATTACATAAAAAAATAATTTATTATTGAAATTTAAAAAGTTGCGAATTATAATATAGTCGAAAAGCATCGAAAAATCGCAAAAAAGTAACTAAAAACAGCCAAAAATGGATTTTATATACTTGTACTTCCGATAA
>JAMOAC010000523.1 GCA_023621975.1 Bacillota bacterium
AAAGCTTTCCGTGCCTTGCAGCACGCCTTAAGAGCCTTCTTAAGACATAGCCTCTTCCCTCATTGGAAGGAATGATTCCATCAGACACCATCATGGTAGTGCTTCTTATATGATCCGTTATAACCCTTATGGACACATCTGCTTTTTCAGATTTTCCATATTCAACGCCGGCCATGGAACATACATGATTAAGGATGTTCCTTACCGTATCCACTTCAAAAAGGTTGTTTACGTCCTGCATGATGACCGCTAATCTTTCAAGGCCCATACCGGTGTCAATGTTCTTCTTTTCCAGTTTGCTGTAGCTGCCGTCCTCTTCCCTGTTGAACTGGGTAAATACCAGGTTCCAAAATTCCAAATACCTGTCACAGTCACAGCCGACTTTGCAATCAGGCCTGCCGCAACCTTTATCAGGTCCTCTGTCATAATATATCTCCGAACATGGGCCGCATGGACCTGTTCCATGCTCCCAGAAATTATTATCTTTACCCATCCTTACAATACGCTCTTCTGGAAGCCCGATAATCTTATTCCATATTTCAAAAGCCTCATCATCATCTTCATAAATAGTAACCCAAAGCCTGTCTTCGGGCATCTCAAGCACGCGGGTAACAAACTCCCAGGCCCAGCTTATTGCCTCCTTTTTAAAGTAGTCACCAAAGGAAAAGTTGCCGAGCATTTCAAAAAACGTGGCATGACGTGCAGTTTTGCCCACATTTTCTATATCAGGTGTCCTTATGCATTTCTGGCAAGTGGTCACCCTTTTGGAAGGAGGTGTCGCCTGTCCTGTAAAATACGGCTTCAGGGGTGTCATTCCCGCATTAATCAGCAAAATGCTGGGGTCGTTCTTGGGTACAAGTGAAAAACTTGGAAGTCTCAGGTGTCCCTTGCTTTCAAAAAAGCTTAAGTACATTTCCCTTAACTCATTCAAACCTATTTTCCGCATTATACGATTACCTCTCTTGAGTGTATTCTTGAATATATTTAAATTATTTGTATCAGCTACGCCTATTATAAAATTGTTTTTGTATCAGTTATGCGACACATGAATACATAAATTCACAGCTAACATTGTTTTTTCTGCATTAACAGCCGTAATTCTTTGTCAGCACATACATTTAATATATAAAAGTATGGAAATAGTGTCAAGAATGGAAGTAACAAAAAACATTTGAATTTTTCAAATTGACAGAATATATGCACATAATATAAAATAAAATGTCTTGTTGTGAAAAAGCTTCATAACATGAGTTCCGGGATGAAAATTTTATCAGGTTATTCCTTAATTCAATGTGCCGGAACATTACTTAATATTAATTACTTAATATTTAATAAAGAAAACACTTTAGGAAAAAAACTTACTGCAAAAAACTTGCTACAAATAACTTACTGCAAAAAATTGCTACAAAAACTAACTACAAAAGATAAGCACTGAAAGACAGGCACTTAAATTAAATGGGAACAGCTTTTTCAGCAAGATATGTCTACCTTACCACAATAAGAAATGGGGAAGTCAACATGGAGAATCTGAAGGAAACAATAAAAAATGAAATAAACAGGCGAAGAACTTTTGCAATTATATCACACCCTGATGCCGGTAAGACCACCATGACGGAAAAGCTTTTGCTGTATGGTGGCGCCATCAGGCTTGCCGGTACCGTTAAGGCAAGAAAGGCAAGCAAGTATGCAGTCTCCGACTGGATGGAAATTGAAAAACAGAGAGGAATATCTGTAACTACCAGTGTACTCCAGTTTAATTATAAAAACTATTGTATTAACATTCTCGATACACCGGGGCATCAGGACTTCAGCGAGGACACTTACAGGACATTGATGGCAGCGGACAGTGCGGTTATGCTGATAGATGGGGCAAAGGGTGTGGAAGCCCAGACCATAAAACTGTTCAATGTCTGCAGGATGAGGGGAATCCCTATTTTTACGTTCGTAAACAAAATGGACAGGGCAAGCAAGGACCCCTTTGAATTAATGGATGAAATCGAACACGTGCTTGGAATAAAGTCTTACCCCATAAACTGGCCGATAGGTATCCACGGTGATTTCAAAGGTGTCTATAACAGAAAGCTTGCCCAGATTGAACTCTTTGAAGGTGGAAATCATGGGCAGACAGCTGTTGCATCCACCGTCGGAAAGGTTGATGACCCGATTTTCGCAGATTTGTTGGGCGAACACTACCATTCCCGCCTTTGTGAAGAGATCGAACTTCTTGATATGGCAGGGGATGAATTCAACCTTGAAAAAGTTCTGAAGGGTGAACTCACTCCTATCTTCTTTGGAAGTGCCATGACAAATTTCGGGGTCCAGCCTTTTCTTGAAGAATTTCTTAAAATGGCGCCACCACCCGGTCCCAGGAATACATCTGCAGGACAGCTGGATCCGGAAAGCGAGTTCTTTTCAGGATTCGTATTTAAAATACAGGCAAACATGAATCCGGCGCACAGGGACAGGATTGCATTTATCAGGATTTGTTCAGGGCAGTTCAGGCGCGGCATGACGGCTTACCATGTGCAGGGAGGCAAGGAAGTCAGGCTGTCCCAGCCTCAGCAGTTCATGGCAAATGAAAGAAATATAGTGGAAGAAGCCTATCCCGGCGATATTATAGGCATATTTGACCCCGGTATCTTTAAAATAGGAGACACTCTCGTGCAGGGCAATACTTCCCTCAGGTTTGAAGGGATCCCCATTTTCCCTGCTGAACATTTTGCCCGTGTAACTCCCAGGGATACCATGAAGCGAAAGCAGTTCATCAAGGGTATTACCCAGCTTTCAGAAGAAGGTGCCATCCAGGTCTTTAAAGAAGTAAATATAGGTGTGGAAGAACTTATCCTTGGGGCCGTAGGTGCACTTCAGTTTGACGTGCTTGAGCACAGGTTAAGGTACGAATACGGAGTAGAGCTGAAAATAAATCACCTCCCCCACAGACATGCCAGATGGATCAAAAAGGGGCTTAAAGATGATCCGGAAACACTCAATCTCACAAGTACGACAATGATTGTCAAGGATATGGAAGATCGTCTCGTCCTTTTATTTGAAAACGACTGGTCCATAAGGTGGGCGGAAGAAAAAAACGAAGGCCTTGAACTGGTTGATATTGCGTCAGAATCATTAAAAGTTGAATAGCAGCTGCTGTTTACGAATAATACTCCCTTATTGGCTAATAATACTCTTAAAGCGATTTTGAGCTGGAATGAAGGGAGTTTTGTCATGGGAAAAATCAGATTGGGAGTTATAGGCACAGGGCTTGCCTGGGAAAGGCTACATTACCCTGCAATACAGGAACTAAGTGACAAATTTGAAATAGTGGCATTGGCGAACAGGACAAAAAGTGATGCAGAAAATTTCGCCAGAAAAATAAACCTGGACCTGTCAAATGTTTATGATGATTATAATGAAATGCTGAAGAGGGATGACATTGACGCAATTGATATTGTTGTGCCCATTCAGCTGAACTACGAGGTATCAGAAGCCGTAGCAAAAGCCGGTTTTGACTTTATATGTGAAAAACCTATGGCCCCGGATATGGAACAGGCACAAAAATATCTTGAGCTGGCTGAAAAGTACAACATTAAAATATTGATAGCCGAAAATTACAGGTATAACGAGGAATACAACAAAATCAAGGAAATAATAACCTCACGGAAAATCGGGGATGTTGTATATTTTATAAGAAACAATATCACTTGTTTCCCCTGCGAGATGGATAAGAACACTTATGCAGGAACTGAATGGAGACAGCATCCTCGCTATCCCGGAGGTGCATTTCTGGATGCAGCCATCCATGATATAGCTGCAATGAGGCATATATTCGGGCACATAGTCTGTGTCCAGGCATTTGGTAAACCGCAGAACGAGGATTTCAACCCTTATCTTTCAGTTAATGCGAACATATTGTTCAGAGGCGGTGCAATTGGCCAATATGCCTACTTCCCTTCGGGCATGGAACCTCAAAGGCCTTTGGTTGGTTTTAGAATTTTCGGTACCATGGGTGAAATTTACCTGGAGGAAAAAAACAGCGGTACAATACATGTAGCCTATAACGACGGCAAATCAGAGCAAATTTCCTATACTCCCGGAAGAGGATATTACAACGAATTTTTAAATTTCTACAATGCACTTAATGGCACCGAAGCAATTTATGTAACTCCGGAAGTTGAATTTGGCGATGTTAAAACTGTTTTCGACATACTCGAATCTGTTTCAAAGAAAAAAATAATTTATGTTGACGAACCGCAGTATGATGAATATATCAACTACGTAGAAGGAAAAGAACGAATGCAGCCGTATATACAGTAAGATTTAAGAATATATATAGTAGCTTTAAATACAGTAATTTTAATGCAAGCAACATACAGGAACTGTGAAATATAAAAGCAAATAGGCCTGTAAACGGATTCCACCTGTTTTCTGGTCTCTTTGCTTTTCTTTTTACTTTTGGCCGCCTTTTTTGGCCACCTTATTAAATCCCCGGAATTAAATCCCCAGAATCTTTCTTACTTCGCTTTCCATTTCTTCCTTATCACATACGTTATTATGCCTTATTTCCTTTTTATCCAGGTCCCGGAGGCCCTTGGGCACCGGTATACCGCATTTTTCTGACAGTAACTCAAGCAGTTCAAATTCTGTTTTGCCTTCGGCAACTTTATCACCGAATATTGCTTTTACAACGCTCTCATTAAATTTAAAAGGACTTGCAGTAGCAGCAATTATGGTCTTGGTCAGGTCACCCGTTGATATTACATATTTATCATACACATCTATTCCCACGGCAGTGTGAGTGTCTACAACATAGTTGTAATCATTGTATACAGACTTTATTGTTTCCATCGTCTCCGCTTCAGTGGAAAATCCTGCCCAGAAAATTTCGGAAATTTTGTTCATCGTGTTGGTGTCAACGGTGTACTCCCCATCGTTTTTCAGCATGTTCATCCACAAGTTTATAACAACCGAATCGTGTCCGGTAAGCTCATAGAGCAGTCTTTCAAGGTTACTGGAAATCAAAATGTCCATGGATGGGGATATTGTCCGTTTAAACTCCCTCTTACGATTATATAAACCAGTGTTTATAAACTCAGTCAGGACATTGTTCTCATTTGAGGCACATATCAGCTTGTTTACCGGAAGTCCCATACTTTTTGCATAGAAAGCAGCCAGAATGTTTCCGAAATTGCCTGTAGGAACAACAATGTTTACTTTATCTCCAAGATTTATTTCCTGGCTCTTCAACATATCCGCGTATGCAGAAAAATAATATACGATTTGCGGTACAAGCCTGCCCCAGTTTATCGAGTTGGCAGATGAAAACTTGTATCCTTTGCTTTCCATAACATCAATCAGTTTATCGTTCGTAAATATGGCCTTGACACCGCTCTGGGCATCGTCAAAATTGCCTTTTACACCTATGGTGTTTACGTTTCTCCCCTCCTGGGTTATCATTTGCATTTTTTGAACCTCACTGACACCCTCCGAAGGGTAGAAAACAATTATCCTCGTACCGTCAACATCCCTGAATCCCTCAAGGGCAGCTTTACCTGTATCACCTGAGGTGGCAACGAGAATAACAATTTCATGAGTTTCTCCCGTCTTTTTCACCGCTCTGACAAGGAAATGAGGCAATATCTGGAGAGCCATGTCCTTGAATGCGCACGTAGGTCCGTGCCAGAGCTCCAACACATGTATGCTGTCAGTCAACTTGTATACAGGTGCAATTTCTTCACATCCAAACTTTTCCGTCGTATATGCGCTGTTTACGCATTCCTCTATTTCCTGTTCTGAAAAATCAGTAAGGTAGTGTTTTAAAATTTCAGCAGCCCTCTGCTGATAGCTCATGTGCATTAATTTGCCTATCTCATCCAGGCTTATTTTGACTTCACGGTCAGGTACAAATAAGCCACCGTCAGGAGCTATGCCTCGTTTTATTGCTTCAGCGGATGATATGGACTTTAGGCCTCCCCTTGTACTTTCATAAAACATTACAATCCCCCTATTTGGTATACCCAGTATTTTTATCTTTAGCCCGTAAACGCAGCCAAGTCTTTTAACAATAATCTCTAAAATCGTCAATGTGAATTTATCATTGCGCCTGCAATTCATTTACTGCGTAAACAGGCCGCCATGTATGTATTCATGACTGCTTTTGTACTCATATCCGTTTTATTCTTTATACCGGCTTGTATAAGTACGATACCGGTTATATAGGCCATGGTATTACAAAAGTAAAACCAATGCGTTGCGCACTTTTAAATGCGATGCCAACAACAAGTTATTTAATTGCACGTTACTAAATTACAAGTCATTTTAATTATTTTAAGGTTAATTATTTGTCATAATAAAATAATAATAATACAAATCTCCTAAAAATTAAAGTACATAACTGTAATATTGATGCATTTCGCTGACGCATTTTGAATTTTACCCTGACAGGCAACGATTAAAAATAAAAGGGTGGAAATATTCTCGGTCTAAACATATCCTGTTCCAGTCTGTTAAGAACAATATTTGCCGTCTGCCTTCCGGAATTGTAGAGATATTCTTTGTCTTCCCTGCTCAAATTAAAGTTAAGGAAAAATACTTTTGAAGTATCTACGGCTCCCATGTATTTAATATTGCTTTCCGGTTTATTGGGTACTCCTATGTCGTGAACGGCAGTTATGATACTTTTCAGTATGTCAAGGGAAGTATTCAGGCTGAAGAAATTATTACTTTCGCCTCCGTCAAGAGTGAATCCTATCACAGGAATCCTCTGGCTTGTTATCAGCCAGTCCGGGAATCTGTCCAATACGCCCCCGTCCACAAGATAATACTTCTTTACCGAATTTCCTTCTTTCTTTTCAATTACAACAGGTTTAAAGGCAAAGGGCACACATGTGCTTATTCTTACCGCTTTTGCAACTTCAAACCTGTCGGGGTCGATACCGTAAAACTCCATGTCATCCGGCAGAACTACCACTTTTGCCCTGTTACAATCCACTCCCGTCATTCTTATCCTATAGCCCCTGGGGTTTGAACTGTCGGTTACACCTCCCCTAAGGTCCGCAAAAGTTCGCACTCCCCTGGAAGCCAGCATTTTATACACCCATTCTTCCAGGTAATCACCATCAAATAAACTGCCCTCCTTGCTGAACAAAACCAGGTTCTTGAGAAAGTTCCCTCTCCT
>JAMOAC010000291.1 GCA_023621975.1 Bacillota bacterium
AATTTTTCAGCATCAGTTGCGCCGCGAGTATTCAGCGAAGTAAGGGACTCTAAAACGTTCATGGGATCTATGGGCGTATACTCTCTGTCGCTTTCCAGCTTCAAATTCTTAAAGGACAGATTCAATGGATGAAATTTCTTCCCATTGATTGCCAGTCCGTCCCTGTTGAAACCAAAAGTAAATTTTGGTTTTTCTGACATTCAGCATAACATCTCCTTTCACGAGGAATTTCCGTTATCGTGCTATTTTCATTGGCTAGAAGTCAAGAACGTCAGGGTCAATTTGTGCAGCAAGACCTATCTGAGCCTCAAGGATATTGTTAACCTGAGCTGCTATCAGTGCCAATACCTGCAACTGAACCTGAGTTACGGTTTTTTGATTTACAATTGAAGCAAATACACGATCTGCCATAAATTAAATCCTCCCTTTCAAAAGTTATTAGTGATTAATTGATAGATTAGAAGTCAATAACGTCAGGATCAATCTGTGCAGCAAGGCCTATCTGAGCCTCGAGGATGTTGTTAACCTGAGCAGCTATCAGTGCCAATACCTGAAGCTGAACCTGAGTAACGGTTTTCTGGTTGACTACTGAAGCAAAAATACGGTCTGCCATTCTCTATGCCTCCCTTTATTTCTTTTGATAGTGTATTATATGCATTCAATAATTTATGTGTGAACATAATATGTAAAAATTTTATGTAAATTTAAAAATTTTTTCAGTGCATTTTAGCCGCTTATTTAGCCTGTTTTTCTGCTGAAAGTATTCTGTCAGTCTGTATTTCTACAGCCGGCATTCTAAAGGCTGTATTACTACTGCCGGCATTATGACAACCTGCACCCCGGTTGCCACCACCCTGATAACCGGCGTCCCTGCAACCAGCAGCAAAATAGCAGATCTGATAAAACAGCAGGCATATCCTGTAAATAGTAGACATAATATTCGAATATTTATACAGCCTTTCCATGCTTACAGTAATAATATTATGTAAATCTTGCATGTTTTGTTCCTGTTTTGATGTTTTCATTTTATAATTTGAATGCAAAACAGCAACTGGTAAGTGATAATCCATGTTCTTTTTTGAGATATTGAACAGGAGGGGCAATTCCTTGACGATGAAATTGTTAAATTATACAATTAAGATGTAGTGTTAAAAATATGACTAAAAAGGCAATATCTGATTTTTAGCCCTCTTAAGATTTTATTATTAAAAGGAGATGAAGTCTTAATGAACGTACTGGAAGCAATTTTCACTCGCAGAAGTATCAGGAAGTATACGGGAGAGGCTGTATTGGAAGAGGACTTAAAAACCATATTAAAAGCAGGTTTTTGCGCACCGTCTGCAATGAACCTGCAGCCAAGGCATTTTATAGTGATAAAGGACAACGGCATATTAAAGAAAATTACTGAGATTCATCCCTACGCAAAAATGCTCACGCAGGCAGGCTGTGGAATTATTGTATGCGGTGATAAGACAAGGCAGTCGGAGATTGGATATCTTGTAGAAGACTGTTCGGCGTCAATACAGAATATGCTGCTGGCAGCCCATGGCCTTGGACTTGGAGCGGTCTGGTGCGGTGTATATCCAAGGGAGCAGAGAGTGGAAGGTATCAAGCAAGTGCTTAACATTCCAGAAAATATTATTCCCATAGGTTTAGTGGTGGTAGGGCATAAGGATGAGAATAAGGAACCTGTTGACCGCTATGATGAGACAAAAGTTCATTATGACAGATGGTAAGCCCGATTGTACTGCATGAACGTGAAGCATGAATTTTACCACATGGATGCAGCGTATTAAATTGTGTGTATGAAGGTTTCAGGGCTGTGAAATGCACAGGGCTTTGGAAGGAGGAATTGAACTATGCCGGAACATGATGGTTTTGACAGGGAGGAATTCCTTTTAAACGTGCCGGGTGACATTGAAGCACGTATTATCGAGTCAAAGCTTAAATTATATGGGATCCCGGTTATGAGAAAATACAGGGGATCCAGTGCGTATGTCAATCTCTATACAGGCAATACCGTGTTCGGCATAGATCTTTACGTTCCTTCCAGAGCCCTTGACATTGCAAAAAATATAATCGGAATCGGCAATACTCCAGCCGGTTGCGAGCATGATAACGGCACAGGTACGAATAGTGAAGACGGGCAGGATACTGAAGCGTTAAATGTGGATATCAACAGGGATGGAACAATTGTAAAGGATGAAACAAACGGGGAAGCAGAAACAAATGCATCACATGACAAAAAGAGAATACGGAATTGGTGGATTATCCTGCTTTTTATTGCACCAGGGATATTGTGGCTGGTTATATATTTGGCAAGAAGGCTGGCAGAGTACGTAGCCAATGCTTTCGATTGACATTTATTTTTCATCATACTATAATTGTGATAAATTATAGCAATAATTAAAAAAATAAAGTTCCCGATTAAGTCCATATCGGCATTTGCTGTCGGGAACGGTTCAAACGGCTGTGACGAGAAGAGTAGGCCGGACAACTTTTTTGCAGAGAGAAGGCATCGTGGCTGAAAGTGCCTTCAAAAAGCCCGGTTGAAAACCACCTCTGAGCCGGTACGTTGATTACGTTATAATCACAATGAGTCCAAAGTAGGGTGGAACCACGGGAATAAACTCTCGTCCCTCGTTGCAGGGAAGAGGGTTTTTTGTTATATGGTAAAATTTTATTATAAATATTTTCTTAAACATAAAAAAACAGGGGCTTGCCGGGTATAAAAAATACTGTTATTTGATAATGTCAATAATAAACGGTAGTATTAAAGGAGGCATCGTAATGATAAAAGTTACACTGAAAGACGGAAGTGTCAAGGAATATGAAAAAGGCACCACGATCATGGAGGTTGCAAAGGATATAAGTGAAGGACTTGCCAGGGTAGCCCTGGCGGCAGAAGTTGACGGTGAAGTAAAGGACCTGAGTTACAAGCTGGAAAAGGATTGTCAGCTTAATATACTGACTTTTGACTCAGAGGGCGGTAAAGACGCTTACAGGCACACAACATCCCATGTTATGGCCCAGGCCGTAAAAAGGCTGTACCCTGAAGCAAAGCTTGCCATAGGGCCTGCCATAGAAAACGGTTTTTATTATGACTTTGATGTTGACAAACCATTTTCCCCGGAGGATTTGTCAAAAATTGAAGCCGAGATGTCCAGGATAATAAAGGAAGATTATCCTCTTGAGAGGTTTACACTTCCCAGGGATGAAGCAATAGCTTTTATGGAAGAAAGAAATGAGCCGTATAAGGTTGAACTTATAAAGGACCTCCCGGAAGGAGCGGAAATTTCATTCTATAAGCAGGGGGATTTTGTAGATCTCTGCGCAGGCCCGCATATTCCTTCAACAGGAAAAATCAAGGCTTTCAAGCTTTTATCCGTGGCAGGCGCTTACTGGAGAGGGAATGAGAAAAATAAAATGCTGCAAAGAATCTATGGTACTTCCTTTCCAAAAAAGAGCGATCTGGATGCATACCTGTTAAGATTGGAAGAGGCTAAGAAAAGGGATCACAGAAAGCTGGGAAGAGAGCTTGACCTCTTTGACATATATGAAGAGGGGCCGGGATTTCCGTTTTTCCTGCCAAAAGGCATGGTTATAAGAAACGTGCTGGAGGATTTCTGGCGTGCGGAGCATAAAAAGAGAAAGTATCAGGAAATAAAGACACCTATTATATTGAACGAAGATTTGTGGCACCGTTCGGGGCACTGGGATCATTACAAGGAAAACATGTACTTTACGAAAATTGATGACAGTGATTATGCAATCAAGCCCATGAACTGCCCGGGCGGAATGCTTGTTTACAAGAGAAAGCTTCATTCTTACCGCGACCTTCCCCAGAGGTTGGCTGAACTGGGCCTTGTCCACAGGCATGAATTGTCGGGAGCCCTTCACGGCCTTATGAGGGTAAGGTGCTTTACCCAGGATGACGCTCATATATTCATGACGCCGGAACAGGTCAAAGATGAAGTTTTGGGGGTAATAGACCTTATTGATGAATTTTATAAGGTTTTCGGCTTCAAGTACCATGTTGAGCTGTCAACGAGGCCTGAAGACTCAATGGGAACCGATGAGCAGTGGGAGATGGCCACAAACGCATTGAAGGAAGCCCTTGAAGCCAAGAATATGGAATACAAGATAAATGAAGGTGACGGAGCATTTTACGGGCCCAAGATAGATTTCCACCTTGAGGATTCAATAGGGCGCACCTGGCAGTGCGGTACAATTCAGCTTGATTTCCAAATGCCTGAAAGGTTTGACCTTGTTTATATCGGTGCCGATGGTGAAAGGCACAGGCCTGTTATGATTCACAGGGTGGTATTCGGAAGCATTGAAAGGTTTATTGCAATATTAACCGAGCATTATGCAGGAGCATTCCCGACATGGCTTGCTCCAGTGCAGGTAAAACTGCTTCCCATATTGGAAAAGCACCACGAGTATGCATATAAAGTTCAAAATGCCCTTGAAGAAAAGGGGATAAGGACCGAAATAGATATCAGGAATGAGAAGATAGGTTATAAGATCAGGGAAGCTCAGCTTGAAAAAGTCCCGTATATGCTGGTTATCGGTGATAAGGAAGCAGACGGCAACACCGTTGCCGTAAGGTCACGAAAGGATGGAGACCTGGGTGCCATGAGCCTGGGAGAATTTACTGAAAAGATCATTAATGAAATAGATGCAAAGATATAATTGAGAGGGGACATCCTTTATTGTAAAAGGAATGCATCCTGTTCAGAAAGGAGCGTCCCCTTACCTCAGAAAGAGAGGTGGCCTTTTTTTGAGTAAAGCTGATTTGATTTTTATTGAAATGTGCAAAGACATTCTGGAAAACGGTTATTCTTCTGAAGGACAGGTTGTCAGGGCAAGATGGAAAGACGGAACACCTGCCCATACAATTAAGAAATTTTGTGTGGTAAACAGGTATAACCTTGCAGAGGAATTTCCCATCCTTACGTTACGGCCTACGAATTTGAAGGCAGCAATTGATGAACTGCTCTGGATATGGCAGAAAAAGTCCAACAACATAAAGGATTTGAACAGCCATATCTGGGACAGCTGGGCGGATGAAAACGGTTCAATAGGCAAGGCCTACGGATATCAGCTTCGTATAAAGCACAAGTATAAAGAAGGAGAATTTGACCAGGTAGACAGGGTGCTGTATGATTTAAAGCACAATCCATATAGCAGAAGAATTATTGTTAACATGTATAACCACAGTGATTTGCATGAAATGAACCTGTACCCCTGTGCATACAGCGTGACCTTCAATGTCACGGGTAATAAGCTTAACGCAATACTTAACCAGCGTTCCCAGGACGTTCTTGTGGCCAATAACTGGAATGTGTGCCAGTACGCAATTCTTGTGCACATGTTTGCTCAGGTAAGCGGGCTTGAAGCAGGAGAGCTGGTTCATGTAATTGCAGACGCCCATATATATGACAGGCATGTTCCGTTGGTCCAGGAACTTATAAAAAGGCCTGTTTATCCTGCACCGAAGCTTCACATAAATCCTGATGTCAAAGACTTTTATGAGTTTAAGGTTGAGGATTTTGTGCTTGAAGGGTACAAGCACGGTCCGCAGATAAAAAATATCCCCGTTGCGATTTGAGGTGGGTTTATGAAAGCTATTGCCGCTGTTGATTTAAACTGGGGTATAGGATATAAAGGCAACTTACTGGTAAGAATTCCCGAAGACATGAAATTTTTTAAAAAAACAACCGTTGGAAAAGTAGTTGTAATGGGCAGAAAGACATTTGAATCCCTGCCGGGAAAAGAGCCTTTGAAGGACAGGGTGAATATTGTCCTTAGCACGAGGGAAAAGATAGAAGGCGTCAACCAGGATGGCCGGCTGAAAGTTTGCCGTTCTTTGGACGAGTTGTTTGGCGAGCTTGAGCAATATAATGAGGATGACGTTTTTGTAATAGGAGGGGAGACAGTCTATTCCCTGCTTTTGCCTTACTGTTCCGAAGCATATATTACAAAGATACAAAATACATATAAGGCGGACACATACTTTAAAAACCTTGACGAGGACCAGGCTTGGGAACTGACATACGAAAGTGAGCCTAAAACCTGCAACGGCATTCAATTTAAGTTTACTAAATATAAGAATAAAAATAAAAAATATAAATAAAAAATAAAGTAAGAATGAGAAATAAGAAGTTGCAGATAAAATCTTGACAATAATACGGTATATCTGCTATCATATAAAAGTCAAAGAAAGAAGAAGTTATCCACTTCTCACCTTACGGATTTATCCAGTAAGGTTAATATGGGGTTTATTGATTTATGTCATGCCTGTATATCAGAGTGGATTATTTCTTCTTAATCCACTTTTTTATTTATAAATTTTGGTGGATTTTAAAGCTTGCGCAGAGGTTATGAACTTCTTTTAAATATAATTCGGAGGTGTTTTATTATTAGCGGAAGAAATGAATTAATGGTTAATGAGGGGATCAAGGATAAAGAGGTGCGCTTGATTGACACTGACGGCACTATGTTGGGTATTTTTCCAATTAAAGAAGCACTGAAAATAGCCCATTCAAAAGATTTGGATCTTGTAAAGGTTGCACCACAGGCTGATCCACCGGTTTGTAAAATAATGGATTACGGCAAGTACATGTTTGAACTTTCAAAAAGGGAGAAAGAAGCAAGGAAGAACCAGAAGATAGTCAGTGTCAAGGAGATAAGGCTTAAGCCGACCACTGAAGAACATGATTTTAATTTTAAGGTAAGGAATGCCATGAAGTTTTTGAAAGACGGCGACAAGGTCAAGGTCAGCATAAGGTTCAGTGGCAGGCAGCTGAATTATACCTCTTTGGGAAAAGAAGTTCTTGACAGATTTGCGGAAGCTTTAAAAGACGTGGGAAATGTTGAAAAAAAGCCCAAGCTTGAAGGTAGAAACATGATTATGGTAATAAATCCAAAGCAGTAATATCGCATTAAGGAGGAAGAATATATGGCTAAAGTTAAAATTAAGACACACAGCTCGTCAAAGAAGAGGTTCAGAGTGACTGCAAGTGGTAAGGTTAAGATGAGCCACGCCTTCCGCAGCCATAGATTGGTATCGAAGTCAAAAAAGGCTAAGAAGAGACACAGACTGGGAGCTTATGCATCGTGTGCGGATGAAGCAACAATA
>JAMOAC010000163.1 GCA_023621975.1 Bacillota bacterium
ATCTGTCAAAATATGCAGTAGGCTATAACAAGGTAAGTTTTAATGATGTAGCGGATGGAGCATGGTATTCTAAAGCTGTTAACTTTATAGCTGCAAGAGGCATTACATTAGGTACCGGCAACGGCAATTTCAGTCCTGATGAAAAGTTGACCAGGGGCCAGCTCTTGACAATGATTATGAGAGCATATGGTATAGAACCTGATGAAAATCCGGCAGATAACTTTGCAGATGCAGGCGATAAATACTATACGGGATATTTGGCAGCTGCAAAGAGGCTTGGCATAGCTAAGGGAATCGGTGACAACATGTTTGCACCGGATAAAGAAATTACGAGAGAGGATATGTGCACGCTTCTGTATAATACATTGAAGCTGGTAGGTGAATTACCTGATAGTAAATCAGGAAAGAGTCTAAGTGAATTCAGTGACGCATATGAGATTGATGACTGGGCAATTCCTGCTATGTCAATACTTGTTGAGTCCGGAATAATAAACGGAGATCTCAACAAACTTTCACCAAAGGATACTGCTACTAGAGCCCAAATGGCGCAGGTACTGTATAACTTGATAACCAGCAGTTTTAACCAGTATTAATTGCCATTAAATCCAGTATTAATTACCATTAAATATTATTATATTGTTAAATTTCGAAGTAAAAAGAGTTAAAAAGAGTTAAAAATTAAAAAGATTTAAATGAGTTTAGTTAGAACCCAAAACCGTCTAAATGGTTTTGGGTTTTTTTTAACACGAGGCATACACACAAAAATATCATATTTTTCCTTTACAAAAACACCTGTTCGGGGTTATAATATTAATACCGAACACCAGTTCTGTCAGAGGTGAAAAAATGGACCGCGTAATATTGCACAGCGACCTGAACAGCTTTTATGCCTCTGTTGAGTGTTTGTATAACCCTGCAATAAGGGATAAACCGGTAGCTGTGGCAGGCTCAGTTGAGCGCAGGCACGGTATTATTCTTACGGCAAACATAATAGCAAAGAAGGGCTACGGGATAAAAGTAGGTGAAGCCATATGGCAGGCAAAACAGAAATGCCCGGATTTGATAGTTGTGCCGCCGAACTACAGCCGTTACATCCGGTTCAGCAAGGAGGCCAGGGAAATTTACAAGACGTATACCGACCTTATAGAAAGCTTCGGCATTGATGAGGCATGGCTGGATGTGACTGAGTCCACAAAACTGTTTGGCACGGGCCAGAAGATAGCGGACGAAATACGCTTCAGGATCAGGGAGGAATTGGGCATAACTGCCAGTATAGGAGTGTCCTACAATAAAATATTCGCCAAGCTGGGCAGTGACATGAAAAAGCCTGATGCCACAACGGTTATAACCCGCGAAAACTACAAGGACCTGGTGTGGAAACTGCCGGTGTCCGACCTTTTATATGTCGGCAGGGCGACCTTCAGAAAGCTTGCGAAGGTAGGAATTTTGACAATAGGCGATCTTGCCAACAGCCCTTTGAGTTTTCTTAAAAGGCTGCTCGGCAAATGGGGCGAATACCTCTGGATATTTGCAAACGGTTATGATACGTCACCGGTGGTAAAGCTGGATGACACGGGCGTTATCAAGGGTATAGGCAACAGCACAACGACACCCCGGGACCTTGAAACGGACAAAGATGTAAAGCTTGTGCTTTATGTCCTGGCGGAGTCGGTGGCAGAGCGTTTACGAAGGCACAATTTTAAATGCAGGACCGTACAGGTATATATTCGGGATAATGAGCTTAAAAGTATAGAAAGACAGGCGAAGTTAAAGGATTATAGTTTTGTATCCCGCGAATTGGCGGAAAAAGCATTCAGTATTTTCAAGGACAACTGGACATGGGAGAGGCCAATACGTAGCATCGGCCTGAGGGCTACGGATCTTGTAACGGCAGATACTTATA
Source organism: Bacillota bacterium (assembly GCA_023621975.1). Next base: position 1,904 of record JAMOAC010000163.1, read on the forward strand.
TGCAGCTTAGCCTGTTTGATGACGAAAACAAAAAGCTGAAGCTGGAGAAACTTGAGAGCAGCATTGATGATATAAGGAGGCGTTTTGGTCATTACTCGGTCCAGCGGGCCTTTTTATTAACCGACAGCAGGCTGAACAGCAACCCGATTGAAGAAAACGTAATATTTCCTGTGTCGTATTTCAGATAGCTATAGACTTCATGTATTCTGCAGACTTTACGTATTCTGCGTTTTTTGGGTATTTGAAAGATCTTAATTTGAAAAAATTTTAACTGGTTTATATATAAACGGGGAAGGTGAAAGGGTGTGCGGAAGGTTTACGTTGATACTACCGCATATTTTACCAAAGAAGGAGAAATCTTTCCCATTAAATTTGTGTGGGAGGACGGAAGGAAATATACGATTGACAGGGTATTGGACAAACGGAAGGCAGCCAGCCTTAAAGCGGGCGGGCAGGGCATACGCTATACGTGCAGGGTGCAAGGAAAAGAGATTTATATGTTTTTGGAGGATGGAAACAGGTGGTTTATCGAGAGTAAATAGTTGAATACCGGGAAATGATTATGTGCCATGAGAAATGATTATATGCCATAAGAAATGATTATATGCTATGAGAAATAATTGTGTGCCATGAGAAATAATTATTGTGCTATGGGAAATAATTATGTGCTGCGAGAAGTAATTATGTATTACGGAAATAATTATGTGTCACGGAAAATGATTACGTAACAGGAATAAAATTGTGCACTGAAGGTTGGTGATGTGGGCAAAATAAATTGTGGTATACTATTAGGGGCAGGTGATGTCAAAAGTCAAGGGTGGGTGATGTCAGAAGATGTGTGGCAGATATCTGTTTTCAACGGATGATGATTACGAGGAACTGGAAAAAATGGTTGATATGGTTTCGAGGAATTATAGAGAATCCGGCGTGGCAAAGGGAGAAATTTTTCCTACAAACAATATACCGGTTATTTATTCCCACAACGGCAAAAAAGTATTAAGTGCCGCAAGATGGGGATTTCCCAGCTACAAGGGCAGCGGGGTCATAATCAACGCCAGGGCGGAAACGGTTCACGAAAAGCCGATGTTCAGGAATGCATTTATCTCAAACCGGTGTATTGTTCCGGCAAATGGATATTTTGAGTGGCTTACCCATGAGGATAAGACTAAAACCAAATATCTTATCAGTGTAAAAGGAAAGAGGCTGTTTTTTATGGCAGGGCTGTATGGCATGTTTGTCGATAAAGACCGCAATCCTTATGCCGCTGTTACCATAATTACAACCGAAGCAAGCCATGACATTTCATTTATTCACGACCGGATGCCTGTGATATTGCCGGACGATGCAATAAGCTCATGGCTGGATAAAAACACGGACATTGATTTGTTAAGAAGTATGCTGGCACCTTTTTCATCTGCTCTTTCCGTTACTGGCGGCGGCATTTTCACAAGTTAACCTGCAATATTATTGCATGTTAATTATGCGATAAGATAATTACTACATGATAAGATAATTACTACACGGTAAGATAATCACAACAAGATAATCACGTTCGATCACGACACAAGACAAACATATTTAACATAACACATTTAACATAACACAAGCTAAACCCATTCAGCTACAACACAACATAATCACGTTAGCCGCATAATCACATTGGCCACAATAGAACATAAATCACATATTATTAAGATACTTCCTATTGAAAATATGGCGCAGATAGCGTATAATTTATATTAATTGACCATGTGGTCAACATATACAAACAATTAATCTGAAAGCTGCTATATTGCATTTAATACAAAGCAGCTAATACAAAGCGGCTAGTACAAAGCAACTGGTACATAGTGGCAAGTACAAAGCAGCTATTACAAAGCAGCTAAGCTGATACAAAGTAGCTAATAAAAAGAAGTTGATATAAGCAGTTAATACAAACATTGGGAGGTAATTGGTGTGAGTGTCATCGAAATCACCAATCTGACAAAGTATTATGGAAAGACCAGGGGAATTGAAAAGGTGAACCTTCAGGTTGAGGAAGGGGAGATTTTTGGATTCATAGGCCCGAACGGAGCGGGGAAATCCACGACCATTCGAACTTTGCTGGCTTTTATCTATCCTACGTCCGGAAATGCAAAGATTTTCGGCATGGATTGTTTCAAGGACAGCGCCAGAATAAAAAAGGATATCGGATATATTCCTTCTGAGGTAAATTATTACGAAGACATGAAGGTAAAGGACCTTCTGAATTATTCAGCAAAATTTTACAGGAAGGATTGCAGCAGAAGAATAGCCGAGTTAGGCGAAGTATTTGAATTGGATATGGATAAAAGAATTGATACGCTTTCCTACGGGAATAAAAAGAAAGTGGCAATAATTCAGGCACTGCTCCACGAACCAAAACTGCTTATACTGGATGAGCCTACGGGTGGGCTCGACCCACTCATGCAAAACAGGTTCTTTGATATTCTCAGGGCGGAAAATAAAAAAGGTACCACTATTTTCTTTTCGTCCCATATACTCAGCGAGGTCCAGAAGCTATGCGACAGAGTTGCCATTATCAAGGACGGTAGAATACTGAAAGTGGAGGAAATTGAGAAGCTGCGTTCAAATAAATATAAGAAAGTCAAGGTGGAATTCAAAAACGAAGGCTTCATAGAAGATTTCAACCTCCCAAATATCGTAAACCTCAGTGTGAAAAACAGGCAGGTTGAGTTCCTGTATGGAGGGCAGATTAGTGAACTGATACGGAGGCTTTCACAGTATGAGATAGAAAATCTGTGGATAGAAGAACCGTCTCTCGAAGAAATTTTCATGCATTATTACAAGAAGGAGGCCAAATAGATGGTTATTTATTTAAGAGAATTAGCAAGGAACAGGAAGTCGTTTATTGCATGGACCGTAGCCCTCTTGCTTTCTGATGTTCTTATGATGCTTTTCTTCCCAGCAGTGTATGACCAGTCAAAATCTTTTAACGATATAATAAGGCAGTTTCCGGAATTCTTAACCTCCGGGCTCAAGCTAGGTACCCTGAATTTTGCTGATTTGCTGAATTATTTTGCATATGTGTTTCAGTATATTATCCTTTTTTCAGGAATATTTGCCATGATGTTTGGAGCCGGTGCGCTGTCCAGGGAAGAGGATGAAAAAACCGTTGAATTCCTTTTGGCAAAACCGGTGACAAGAAGCTATATAGTCAGCGCAAAATTGTTTGCCGTACTGACCTACCTGGTATTATTCAACATAATAATGGCAGGTGGAAGTTATATAACTTTTGAAGCCGTAAAGAAAGACAGCTATAGCGTTAATCTGCTTCTGCTTGTAATCGCTGGCAATTTCCTGGCACAGGTTACCTTTGCAGCAGTAGGTTTCTTAATATCAGTGTTCGTTGTAAAGTCCAAATCAGTTCTTTCAGTTTCGTTGGGAGTGGTGCTGGGGACATATTTTTTGAGTATTGCTTCAGGAATATCAGATAAGCTGGAAAATCTGAAATATCTGACGCCTTTTGAATATGTAAGCCCGGCATTTCTGGTAAAGAACGGAAAGATCGAGGAGCTGTATCTTGCTATTATGCTCTGCGTTGTTTTGCTGTCAACGGTATTGACATATTTCTTCTACAATAGAAAGAATATAACAGTATGATGAAAGAATATTGCGTACTAAAGAAAAATACAACGGTCCGGTCGGAAAATAAAAGTCATGAAGCAATCAATGGCATAAGTTACCTGTAATCAAGGGTGACACGCAAAAGAAACAGCTGATAAAGAAATAATTGATTAAAGAATTATTCAACAGAAGGATTAATCAAACGATAGAAGAAATGATTAACTAAAAGATTAATCAAACGGCATAAACAATCAGCAAGAAAATCAACAGGAAGAATCAGCAGGAAAAATCAACAACAAAGGCGAGCTGGAGGAATGACAGGAGGAATGATTGTTGTACACGAATTTTGAAAATTTGCCGGAGGAAAAGAAAAAGAGAATAATAGATGCATGTATAGAAGAGTTTGCCCATAATGGCTATGATAAAGCTTCCACCAATAACATTGTAAAAAAGGCGGGAATTTCGAAAGGTGCTATCTTCCACTATTTCGGCAGTAAGAAAAACCTTTACCTGTATATCCTTGATTATGTTATCAGCTATTCGGCTAAAAAGCTTAATGAAATGATCGGAACACCGCCTGCGGATATTTTTGAAAGAATAATGAACACAGGCCTGGCCAAAATCAGGTTAGCTTATGAGGAGCCGCTTATGTATGAGGTAATTTACATGGCATTCATGAACACGCCGGAGGAGCTGAAGGAGGAAATACAAAAGAGATATAATAAATTATATGCCGAGAATATGCCGGCTCTTATGAAGGATATTGATATGTCCAGGTTCCGTAAGGATATTAGCCCTAAAAAGGCACTGGAAGTGATTATGTTCCTGATAGATGTTCTTGCGAATAAATATATAAATATTTTTCGAAACAAAAATGCTAATGAAGTCCTATTGGAGATGGATAAAATTGTGGAGGAATACAGGCAATATTTTGATATCCTGAAAAGAGGGCTGTACGAAAACGGCTGATAGCTGTATGAAAACGGCTAATAATAGCAGGCGGAAAATTTATTTTTACTTTATTTCCAGCAGTGCAATCGTTATATCGTCCGCAATACTTGAATAGTCATCAATATCTGCAAAATTGTACGCACTTTCCACTATACGGTTCAGAACGATACTTGGCACGGAATCATCGTCCAGCAGTATTTTAAGGAGCCTTTCCTCTCCAAACTGTTCGTTTGACTTGTTTTTTAACTCTATAATACCGTCTGTATACAGAAATATTCTGTCGCCTTTTTGCAGGGTAGTTCTTACATCAGTATATTCAGCGTTTTCAACCCAATTGCTGATGGGTATGCCCGGTACTCTCAAAACTTCGAATTTTTCCTTGTTAAAAACGATGGGACCGACATTGTGCCCTGCGTTGGAATACACCATTTCCCTGCTCTTAAGGTTTATTATCGCATAGAAAACGGTTATATATAAATCCGTTGCAAAATCCTGCTTGTTAAATTCTCTGTACAGCTTTCCCAATACCTCTGCGGGAGACAGGTTTTTTTTGTCTATGGTTGAACGCAGGAATATTGTAAGCATGGAAGCAGACACGCCATGACCCGATACATCGGCTATATATATTCCTACGTGATTGCTGTCTACTTCGAAT
>JAMOAC010000188.1 GCA_023621975.1 Bacillota bacterium
TCCTCAGCTTCCATTATGTAATTTTTCGTTCTTGCAATTACCTTTTCAGGGTTATCCAAATCACAGAGCATTGCCCCCACTCTGTAAACGGAATTATTATCTACACCGTGATAAAGCAGCAACCATCCATATTCCGTTTTAAGCGGGGGTGCAGCAGCACCTATTTTTCCTCCTTCCCAATCGTTTTGAGGAGCAGCTACCAATCTGGGTTCAGTCCAGTCAATAAGGTTATCGGAATAGGATATCCAAATAGAAGGACCGGTTGTACCGTATTTTTCTCCTGCATAGGACATGGGCCTTCTTAACATGGCAAACTTTCCGTTAATTTTTTCAGGAAACAGTACATTGTCGCGGTCGTCTATTTCTTCAGGTGTATTAAAGCACAGGTGCCTGAAATTCACTCCGTCATCTGATACCGCTATACCCGAACGAGTAATCATCGGAAACGCGCATTTCTCCCATTCCTTGTAATGCCCGGTAATATATTCAGGAACTCCTGTTCCGTTCGGCCAGCAGTCCATTTGATATGGCTGCATGGCATAAGTCATATAAAATTTGCCGTCAATTTTTACAACTCTTGCGTCCTGAACACTTCCCTTGGGAAATCCTGCCATTTCACCGGTAAACACAGGTTCTGCTTTCACATGTTTGAAGTGAATTCCATCATCGCTTTCCAGGAGGCCAATTACCGTTTGGAACGGCCGTAATGAACCTGCAGCTCTTTCGTACAGATAAAACTTTCCGTTGTCGTAAATTGCACCGGGATTAAATACCGACACTCTTCTCCAGTCGTATATACCTGGCGTGACAATGGGGTTTTCACTGCAGCGTAGAAATTTCATTTAAAATACACCTCTTTTCATTGCCGATCCTTTCAAGCTGCAAAATGGTATAAACATACACAATACCGTTTTGATTTTTCATGATAATTATATCAATGCCCAAAAGGGTAAAAAATGAATGATATTCGGAAGAGTTTATAGAAAATTCGGTTTTGAACAATATAGGCAAAAGTTCGTGGAAAATGTATTAACTAAATGGCCGGGGCTAATATATTAACTAACCCCAGCCGTACCCTAATTTATTATCTCAAATGAAGGAGCATTTATCCCCAATCCTTCCCACAGAATGGCTGCTTCAATTATGTAACTTGCACCGTCTTCCCGTTCCTTTACTGCCATTTCCACTTTGTATATTTATGCTGGATTCTATATGCTATATTTACTTATATTTACATATGAGGGTGAAACCATATATATATTTTTTTAGAAATATATATATGGTTATTTATATTTATGGTCTTCCTGAGATTTCGAAATAATGAGTAAAATTTGAACAGTATGTCAAATTAATCGGTCATGTTCAAAATAATTTTTTCATGGTTGTCAAATTTTAACAAGTCATGCCTTGACAGCCCCTTCTGTTGCACCGGCAATGATGTGTTTCTGAGCAAATAGGTAAATTACTATGGATGGAATTAACAGTATCAATATACCTGCTGCCAGCACATTCCAGCGCTTGAACTGGTCTCCGCAAAATCTGTACAAGCTTACGCTTAGAGTATACAGTTCCGGTTTTGTCATGAATGTAAGTGGAACAAAATAGTCGTTATAAATTGCAAGTATCTTTAAAATAGATACGGTAACAATTGCAGGCTTCATCTGAGGCATTATTATTGAATAAAACAGCCTGAAGTAGCTTGCTCCGTCAATCAATGCGCACTCATCAATATCTGTCGGTATTTTTCTGATAAACTGCATGTAAATGTACAAATCTATGACACCGGCTGACAGATAAATGAGTATTCCTGCATAAATGGTGTTAAATACTCCAAGGGCTTTAATTACGTTAAATAATGCAATGAGCGTAGTAGCCTGGGGTACAACTACTGAAAGTATGAATAATATAAGAATAACTCTGTTAACTTTATAATTGAACCTGACCAAAGCATATGCAGCCATGCTGCCCATTAGTACCGACCCAATAACCGACGGTATTATAAGAATTAACGTATTTTTCAGGGCTAATAACATGTCAGCGTCTATTATTACTTCCTCGAAATTACCCAGATAGAAACTCTTTGGGAGAGTCCATATATCAGTGTAAGTGTACTCCTCATTTGACTTGAACGATATAATAAACAAAATTACAATGGGAGCAATTATAATAATTACCCAAAGAATGAGGAGGATATAGTTAAATATTTTCAAAAGAGGGTTTCGGATCACAAGACCGCTGTTATACCTTTTTTCATTCAATTTCGACACCTCCTCTTCTTGCTGTTACTACTTCCCTTATAACCAACACCAGTGCTACGAATATAAGAAGGATTACTCCTAGTGCGGAAGCCTTGCCAAAATTCTGGAATTTGAATGCGTAGTTATATGCCACTGTACTGAACGTATCACTTCTGCCTGCCGGTCCTCCCTGAGTGATAACGAACGGTTCAAAGAAAACCTGCAGCGATCCGTTTATTCCCAGGAACAGAAGCATCATTAATACCGGCTTTATTGAAGGCAGGGTAATGTAGCGTATATTCTGCCAGAAATTTGCGCCGTCGAGGCTGGACGATTCATATAAACTTGAAGGTATGGACTGAAGGGCACCAAGAACAACTACCATGTCAAAGCCGATATATCTCCATAAAACTATGAAAGCCAGTGAAAAATTAATTAAATAGCTGTCAGGCAGCCATCGTATTGCATATTCACCCAGTCCAATCCTTCTTAATATGACGTTAATCGGTCCTTCCTCATAGCTGTACATGTAACTGAACATAAATGCAATTGCAATGCTGTTCAGGATATAAGGCATAAAAATTACCGATTTAAAGAAATTTTTGCCCCTCAGGTTGGTATCAAGTATTATTGCGAAATAAACGCCTAATGCCGTCTGAATAAGCATCATTATGATATATGCCAAATTGTTTACAAGATACTTGAATACCGAACCGTCGCTTAAAATACTGATATAGTTTCTAAAGCCAACATAGTTTATTATGGGGCTGAATCCGTTCCAGTTCGAAAAACTTATCTGGAACAACTTGTATGCCGGATAATATACGAATGTTAGTAAAAACAGTGTCGGTAGAAGTAAGAATACAACATTGGTTAGAATTTTTTGATTTCTATTACTTAACGCCTTCATATAAATGTCCCCATTCACTCAAAAATTTTCATATTTCAACCGAAAAAACTCTAATTAAATAAGATTATTGATTGTATTCAAAACGAGTTACCGGAAGTAACTCGTTTTGAATACTTTACTCCGGCCGGAACATTTCATTAGAGGGGTAACATCATTATTGTACTGCTTTTCTGGCTTCTGCCCAGAGCTTGTTGTACTTATCGATTACAGCCTGAGGATCGCTTGTTGTAATATATTCCTGAGCGATATCATCCATGTCTACAGCCATTGCATTGAATATAGCCTGCATTTCATCGCTCATAGGAGTAGCTTCCTTAACCGGAACACCGTAGCTAAGCAGTTCATCTACAAAGTTGAATGGATAATCTGCGCCCTTAACAGCTGAGCAGTATCCGAGTATCTGGCACCATGTTTTGTCTGTGAGGAACAGGTGCTTGAAGTATTCCTTAGCAAGCGGAATTGCCTTGGAATTCTTTGCTATACCCATATCCCAGTCTTTGCTTACAGCAATATACTTTGCCTCCGGGAATGGGAACATTCCACGTTCTTCCTCTTTTTCTATAGTTGTCGGGAACCATGAACCTAAAAATGTCATACCAAATTTACCTGCTGATATATCCTTACAGAATGCTCCCCAGTCGGTTGACATCAGATCCGGTTCAACATAACCTTTTTCATACATTGTCCTGAGGAAATTGAGGTTGTCAAGATATGGGCCGGATAACAATTCATCTGTATTAGCCAGCTTATTCAATGCATCAGGATCGCCTGACCTGGCCTGAGCCAGAGATCCTCTTGGGCTATATGCTCCTAACGGCCATTTGTCTTTGAAGTTTATAGCATATGGAATTACACCATTTGCCTTTAATTTTTCACATGCTTCATACAATTCATCAAGTGTCTTTGGAACTTCAGTTATACCGGCTTCCTGGAATACTCTTTTATTGTAGCATATACCTTCAAAGTTTATCATATGAGTAATAACATACAGATGTCCGTCATAAACACCTTCGTTGTAGAAATAATAGTTGTCTTCGGAAAAGCCTAAGTCTTCAATAGGTTCATAGAATTGCGGATAATCCTGTTTCAACAATTCCTGAGGTACCTGTGCGATGTCAGGTAATTCATTGGCTGCCATTCTGGTCTTTATTGTTTCGATTTTCTCTATAAATTCTACTTCAATTTCAGTACCAGGATGTGCTTCCATGAATGCCTTGGCGTCTTCTTCGAATTCTTCCTGCTTCTGACCGTTCCAGATAGCAAGTGTAATTTTACCTGAAAGATTTGGAGCTTCTTCTCCGGAACCTCCACCACCGGATCCTGAATCCGATGTCTTAGTACCGGTGTCTGTATTTCCGGTATTGGTAGTTTTGTCTGCTTCTTTTCCGCCTCCGCCACATCCGGCGAAGAGGGCGATAACCATTAACAGGGCAACCAACAGGCAAATTAATCTTTTCATGTTAGACCTCCTTAAATTTCCACTTTAATTTTATTTACTTAAGAGTTGTGCGCACACTCTTTTTAACCTTTTTATTACATAACCTTTTATAATCTGATTAATAACGAATCAGGCACTTTAAGGGCTGACCACGTTGCCGAGCAATATATCAAAAATGTTGCAATTAGTCTCCCTAACTGATTCCAGAATTACTTTGTTAGGTTGGTCTGCAACACTTACCAAGCCGCATGCAAAATCTTCTCCTGTTTTTACTCCATGAGTCAATCCCTGTGTAGGTTCTGCATAAAAGAATTCCGTCATCAGGATAGGCGTTCCGCTCTCCCATCGGTGGTCGTCTGTACCTCTAATTACAGGACTTTTGTGTGCTCTGACTTTTCTTATATAAAGATGCAATTCACGCTCCGCTTTTATATTTATCGTATCAATCCACCCTATGTTATAAAATAGAGCATATTCGGAAGAATTTATGTTTTTTTCGGTTTCGTTTTGGTTTCGGTCCGTCACGGTATGCTTTGAGGTTTTATATCTTCAACAGCCAGATGGGACGGCGCGTTTTCTATATAAATTTCTCTTTCTTCTCCGGGAAGTAGATCAAAATATTCATCAGATAAATTGACATCATCTCCTAAATTGAAATGAACCGCATGGGCATAAGTATCAGACCATACTTTAAAGCGAATTGAATTGTTTGACTTTATTATGTTGCTCACCCTTACATCAGCTTTCCTTACATCCAGGTTTTTAAATACCTTCAGCCTGAGAACAGCCGGAAGCACTTCACTGTCAATGGGTTTCACGAAGCACACGCCCCTGGCAAAGTCATGTTCCCCTTTGTCGAAAGTGAGTATGATATCCCTGGAATAAGCGGGAAGGGTAATGCTTACCTTATCTGTCTGTCTCAATTTACCGTCAAAGGAAACGTAACCGTATTCCATATCGAAATTTACATCTCTTCCCGTTTCGTTTATTCCCATAACCCTGACATTGCCCTCAATTTCCCGCATTATCAGCTTAATGGGAGCAAATGCCCTTTTTACATAATAAAAAGATGGTTTTCTCTTGAGGTAATAGTCGATTATACTCCAGCCAATTTCTCCCCAGCAGTCGTTATACATCCAGAACAGGCTCCCCCAGCAGTTCTTCTTGAACCTGATGGCTTCAAGCGAGTATTGATACATAAGGCCCTGGCAAAGGCCGGAGTATAACAGGTAACTGTCCAAATCCATATTGCCCGCCTTGCCATAATGTTTATAAACACCGGCCAAAACGGTCTTTTTTTCAAAGGTATTGGTATGGTGATTCCATATTTCCCCTTCAAATGTAACAGGTTTTCCTTCGTGATACCTGTAAATTGAAGATTTCGCACAAGGACCTATATAACCATATTCTGAAATAAACTTGGAACTTATTTTGTCATATTCTTCAGGCGTTATTCTCTTTTCCATATCCGGGTTCATGGTACAGTCTTGCCAGTGATGCCTGTCCCCTATCTCGTTGCAATTGGGGTTGTCCCCTCCATATGGAGAACTGTTCCAATATGGAATATTTGGACAATTTTTTTCCACAATCGACGGTGCTATCTTGTTATAGCAAACAGCTCCGCCGTAGAAATTGTCCTGGATCCTGTCTTTCCACCATTCACAAAAGGCTATGGCGTTTTCATTGTTTCCGCACCAGAGAGCAATACAACTGTGATTTCTCAGTCTTCTTGTCTGATAGTCTATTTCCCGCTCCACTTCCCTTGTAAACCATTCTTCGTTGTCGGGATACATGGCGCATGCAAACATAAAGTCCTGCCATACAAGTATGCCGTATTCGTCGCACTTTTCATAAAAGATGTCCTTTTCATACAGGCCTCCGCCCCATACTCTGAGCATGTTAAAATTGGCTTCTTTTGCTTCTTTTAACAACTTATCGTACTTGTCATCCGAAACCCTGGAATATATCGAATCCGCTGGCACCCAGTTACCACCCTTGCAAAAAGTCCTGACGCCGTTTACTTCAAATGAAAACAGCCTTTCTTTTTCATTAATCTTGTCCAGGTTCAACTTTATTGTCCTTATTCCGTATTTGAATTCCGGGTAATAAGTTTCAGCGCCGTCTGCTTCTGCATGAATCCTGACGGTATAAAGCTCCTGATTTCCCATGCCGTTAGGCCACCAAAGCTTTGGCTCCTTTATGACTGCCTTAAATTTTATGTAATTCAGTCCGGACCTGAGATGTTCTTCACTTTCAGCCGTCCATACATTATCTTCGTCCAACAGGAACTGAACCCGTATAACAGAATCAAAACTCCTGTAAGGATGAAGGTTCTCAACTTCGACACTGACATCCAGTTCCGCTTTCCCGTCGCAAACCGAATTTGTCACTACATGGGCACCGCGAATTGCCAGGCTTTTATATGCCCGGATATAAACGTCCTTCATAATTCCGCATGTAGCCACTCTTGGTCCCCAGTCCCATCCATATGCAAACTGTGGCTTTCTGACCGCAACACGCCTTTTA
>JAMOAC010000468.1 GCA_023621975.1 Bacillota bacterium
AACTACAGGTATTCCAGCATCGACTGCTTTGTTTATAACGGGTGTAAATGCTTCCGGGTTAAGAGCCATTGTTATTATTCCGTCCACTTTTGAAGCTATAGCTGTTTCTATTGCCTTAATCTGTTCGTCAATATTTATTTCCGTGGGTCCTACATAGTCCGTATTTACACCAAACTCCTCGTTAGCAGCTTTCATGCCGTCTTCTACAGATACCCAGTACGGATGGCCGACCAGCGGTGATACAAGTGTAAACCTTAATGTTTTTTCTTCCTTGTTCGGTTCAGCATCTTTGTTCGTATCAGCATTGCTTTCATTGGATGTTTTACTGTTGGAAACATCTGATCCCTTCTGGCCTCCACATCCGGCGAATAAGGATACTAACAGGAGAACAGCAAGAACAAGTGAAAATAATCTTTTCATAAATATTTTCCTCCTTTATAATTTTTTGTTCTTTGCCTTATTCAGTTCTACCCTGCTGATTCTTTGACTATTAGATAAGCCGTTTGTCTTTTCAATAATAATTTTAAATCATCGCAAAGCAACTTTTCTATTCAACAAATTTGCAAATGAGTATAAATATTTGTCATGACTGTATACTTTTTTGTTATATGTTCATTGAATTTTTTGCCATTTAATGAAAACAATACAGATAAACACATAAAAAAATGGGACATCCCTCACAATGGGAATGTCCCTTTTATATTCAGCATATGTGTTTTAAATTATGTAAACCTAAATCCTTGCCACTCCCGACTTCCTTGCAGCTTCTGCTACAGCAGCGGCAACGGCTCCTCCAACCCTCGGGTCGAAAGGTGCAGGAATTATATATTCAGGACTAAGTTCCTCATCACTTACCAGTGAAGCAATAGCTTTCGCAGCAGCTATTTTCATTTCGTCATTTATATCACGTGCCCTTACATCAAGTGCCCCTCTGAATATTCCAGGGAATGCAAGCACATTGTTAATCTGGTTTGCAAAGTCTGAGCGACCTGTACCTACAACCTTTGCGCCGGCCTCCTTTGCTTCATCGGGCATTATTTCAGGCACAGGGTTTGACATGGCGAATATTATCGGATCTTTTGCCATGGATTTTACCATTTCCCTGGTTACAACTCCCGGAGCTGAAACTCCGATAAACACATCTGCGCCCACCATTACATCCTGGAGCGTGCCCTTCTTCTTCTCAACATTGGATATCTTTGCCATCCTCATTTTTTCATCGTTTAAGCCTTCCCTTCCTTCATAAATGGCACCTTTTCTGTCGCAAAGTATAACCTTCTTCATCCCCACGCTCATAAGCAGCTTCGTGATTGCAATGCCCGCTGCACCTGAACCGTTTACAACCACTGAAATATCCTGTATATCCTTTTTGACTATTTTCAGGGCATTTATCAATGCAGCCAATGTTACTACCGCCGTTCCGTGCTGATCGTCATGGAATATGGGAATGTCGCACACTTCCTTAAGTCTTCTTTCTATTTCAAAACACCTTGGTGCAGAAATGTCCTCAAGATTAATTCCGCCGAAACTTCCCGAAATCAGCCTTATGGTATTTACTATTTCATCTACGTCCTTCGACTTGATGCAAAGGGGGAATGCGTCAACATCGCCGAAAGTCTTGAAAAGGACACATTTACCTTCCATAACGGGCATGCCGGCTTCAGGGCCAATGTCTCCAAGACCGAGAACCGCTGAACCGTCAGTAATAACTGCGACCATATTCCATCTCCTGGTATATTCATAAGATAAATTAACATCTTTCTGAATAGCCCGGCAAGGTTCAGCAACACCAGGCGTGTAAGCCAATGAAAGATCCCTTTTATCCTTAAAAGGAACTCTGCTGACAACTTCTATTTTACCTTTCCATTCTCCGTGTAACTGTAAAGATTCATCAAATATTGACATACTGCACTTCCTTTCATCATTTTATACTCAAAATTTTAATTCCTCCTGACGTTATATCATTAATTTATCAAAAAATTTAACAAATGAAAATAGCAAATAAATATGTTGAATTTTTATGCAATGCAATGTATAATTATAAGTAACATTTTTTAGGGGGCTTTACAATGAACCTAAGTACAATAATCGAAATGGATAAAAAATATTACATGAATACATTTGGCAACAGGACACCTGTATGCTTTTCCCACGGCAAGGGAATTAACCTTTGGGATATTCAGGGGAAAAAATACTACGATTTCTTATCGGGTATTGCGGTGAATGCACTTGGCCATTCTCACCCTAAAATTGTTAATGCTGTAAAGGCTCAGGCTGAAAGGCTCATTCACTGTTCCAGCCTGTATTATATTGAAAATCAGGCACAACTTGCAAAAGTGCTTGTGGAAAATTCCTGCGCCGATAAAGTTTTCTTTTCAAACAGCGGCGCTGAAGCAAATGAAGGTGCAATCAAGCTTGCAAGAATATACTTCAAAAAGAAGGGAATGCCTGATAAGTACGAGATAATAACGCTGAAAAAATCCTTTCATGGAAGAACCCTTGCCACAACTGCGGCAACAGGCCAGGAAAAATATCAAAAGCCTTATGCTCCGTTGCCGCCGGGGTTCATCAGTGTACCAATGAATGATATTGACGCACTTAAGGCTGCTGTTAATAAAAATACATGCGCAGTAATGGTTGAGCCCATACAGGGTGAAAGCGGTGTGAACCCCCTAGACCCGCAGTATATAAAAGAAGTAAAAGAACTTTGCGAAGCCAATGACATTCTTCTTATATTCGACGAAATTCAATGCGGCCTTGGCAGGACAGGCAAACTTTTTGCTTATGAGCACTTTGATGTGGAACCCGACATATTCACGCTGGCAAAGGCCCTCGGCGGCGGCGTCCCCATCGGTGCACTTTGTGCAAAAGACTTTGTGGCTGCGGCTTTTGAACCGGGCGACCACGGCTCCACCTTCGGGGGTAATCCTCTGGCATGTGCTGCCGCCCTGGCAGTCATGAACGCACTCCTCAATGACGGCTTGATAAAAAATGCCGAACTTATGGGCGAATACTTTTTCAAGAAATTGAACAGGCTCTCAGAAAAATATCCCGTCATAAAGGAGATAAGAGGAAAAGGCCTTATGATAGGTGTTGAGCTTTCTGTTGAAAGGGCAGCGGAGATTAAAAACAAATGTTTTGACATGGGGTATTTGATAGGCAACGTAGGCCCTAGCATTTTGCGAATACTTCCTCCCCTTATAGTAACCCAGGAAGATATTGACGGTATGATTGACGTGCTTGATAAGGCACTCAGCGACGTAACTAATTGAATTAATTAATTCGAAAAGTTTTTAGAAAAAGGAGTAGTTTATATGAAATCAGTATTGGTGCTTGAAGACGGAACGTATTACCCAGGTGAGGCATTCGGCGTACCGGGTGAAACTGTCGGCGAAGTTGTATTCAATACCTGTATGACCGGTTACCAGGAGGTAATAACCGATCCATCTTACAACGGTCAAATAGTCACAATGACATACCCTTTGATAGGCAATTACGGCTTCAACGACGAGGACAATGAATCGTACAAACCACATATCCGGGGATTAGTTGTCAAAGAACTGTGTCAGTGGCCGAATAACTGGAGATGCACCACTAAACCTGAGGATTATTTTATAAAAAACAACATAATAGGGATAAAAGGCATTGACACCAGGGCATTAACCCAACACATCCGCCAGTTTGGAAGCATGTATGGGATAATCTCCACCCAGTGCGGAAATATCGACGTTCTGCTTGAAAAACTCAAAGCAGAAAAAGCAGAAAAGAAAAATCTTGTTATGGAAATAACTACAAAAGTTCCCATACATAAGCCTGGTCCGGGAAAGAAAGTTGTTGTCCTGGATCTCGGGGTCAAGAATAACATAATACGTCATCTTGAAAGAAAAAACTGTGATATATATATACTTCCTGCTTTTTCATCCTATGATGAAATAATGAGCTACAATCCTGATGGCATACTGCTTTCAAATGGACCGGGGGATCCTAAAGATTTGCCGGAAGTAAAAGAAACGGTTCAGAAACTGCTTGGTAAAAAGCCCCTGTTTGGTATATGCCTTGGCCACCAGATACTGGGCCTGGCCTTAGGGGGAAATACGTACAAGATGAAATTCGGCCACCACGGTGGAAACCACCCTGTAAAAGATTTACAGACAGGGCGTTGTTATATAACATCACAAAACCACAACTATGCTCTTGAGGACAGCATATGCGACGGTGCAGTAATCACACACGTTAATATTAACGATGGCACTGTTGAAGGTTTTGTGCACAAGGACATACCCCTTATAAGCGTGCAGTACCATCCCGAGGCTGCACCAGGTCCTCAGGATTCAGTATATATATTCGACGATTTTATAAACTTAATGCGTTAGACAGGCGGTGATAAAATGCCAAAGAGAGAAGATATAAAAAAAGTATTGGTTATAGGATCTGGTCCGATAATAATCGGTCAGGCTGCAGAATTTGACTATTCCGGGAGCCAGGCCTGCAAATCCTTGAAAGAGGAAGGTATTGAAGTAGTCCTGGTAAACAGCAATCCTGCCACAATAATGACTGACAGCGGAACTGCCGATAAAATATATATTGAACCCATTACTCTCGATTTCATGAAAAAAATAATTGAGAAGGAAAAACCGTCCGGTATTCTCGCCTCACTTGGCGGGCAAACCGGCCTAAATATGGCAGTGCAGCTTGCAAATGACGGAATACTTGGAAGGATGGGGATTGAACTCCTCGGAACATCCCTTGAATCCATAAAAAAGGCCGAGGACAGGGAACTTTTCAAGAAAACAATGCAGGAAATTGGTGAAAAGGTACCTCACAGCACGATAGTCAACAACCTTACAGATGCCGTTGAATTTGCAAAAAAAGTCGGATTCCCCATAATAATACGTCCTGCATACACCCTCGGGGGTACCGGCGGAGGAATTGCCACCAATATGGAAGAATTCAAATATATATGCAGCAAGGGGCTAAAACTCAGCATGATAAACCAGGTGCTCCTTGAGCAGAGTGTGGCCGGCTGGAAGGAAATTGAATTCGAGGTTATAAGAGACGGGGCAGACAACTGTATTATTGTCTGCAGTATGGAAAACATCGATCCTGTAGGCATTCATACAGGCGACAGTATAGTAGTCGCTCCCAGCCAGACCCTGTCAAATATTGAATACCAAATGCTGCGGGCAGCTTCAATAAAAATCATTCGGGCACTTGATATAAAAGGCGGCTGCAATATACAGTTCGCACTGAATCCCAACAGCTTTGAATATGTGGTTATTGAAGTTAACCCCAGGGTAAGCCGTTCCAGTGCCCTGGCATCAAAAGCCACAGGTTATCCCATAGCAAGGGTGGCGGCTAAAATAGCGATAGGCATGAATCTTGATGAAATAAAAAATTCAGTAACCCAAAATACATTTGCCTGCTTTGAGCCGGCAGTGGACTATGTGGTCACGAAAGTTCCAAGGTGGCCGTTTGACAAGTTTACAGCAGCCAACAGGGATCTGGGAACCCAAATGAAGGCCACCGGGGAGGTAATGGCAATAGGAAGAACATTCGAGGAATCGCTCCTTAAGGCCATTGATTCCCTTGACATCAAGCTGAATTATCAATTGGGGCTGGAGCTCTTTGAAAACAAGACGGTGGAAGAGCTGTTGGATTTCATTAAGCATCCAAGTGACGAGAGAATATTCGCCATTTCCAAGGCTTTGCAAAAAGGCGTGAGCCCACAGGAGATAGCAGACATCACAAAGATCGATATTTTCTTTATCAGTAAACTGCAAAACATAGTTAAACTGGCGGATGAAATCAAAGAAGCCGGAATAGCATGGCTCGATTATGATTTATACCTGAAGGCAAAAAAGATTGGTTTTGGTGATTCATACATTGCCAATCTGGTAAACGTCCCTCTTGAAAAAATACTCGACCTTAAAGAAAAATTCGCCATTAAACCCGTGTATAAAATTGTAGATACATGCGCAGGCGAGTTTGAGGCTGCAACTCCATATTTTTATTCAACCTATGAAGAAAAAGACGACGTGAACGTGACGGACAAGAAAAAGGTGCTTGTTATCGGCTCAGGTCCAATAAGAATAGGACAGGGAATTGAATTTGACTACTGCAGTGTCCATTCAGTAAGGGCACTTAAAGAGATGGGCATAGAGTCAATTATCATAAACAATAACCCTGAAACGGTAAGTACAGATTTTGATACATCCGATAAACTGTACTTTGAACCTCTTACAACGGAATGCGTCCTTGATATTATAAAGAAGGAAAATCCAATAGGCGTAATTGTCCAGTTTGGAGGTCAGACAGCAATAAACCTTGCCGCGCCCCTGCACAAGGAGGGCGTCAGGATTCTTGGTACCTCAGTTGAAAGTATTGATACTGCTGAGGACAGGGATAAATTCTTAAAGCTTCTTGAACAACTGAACATACCTGTTCCCCGTGGGGATACCGCCTTCTCCTTTGAGCACGCAAGAGAAATTGCAAACAGCATAGGATATCCAGTATTGGTAAGGCCTTCATATGTCCTTGGCGGCAGGGCAATGGAAGTTGTCTACAATGATACCGAGCTGGAAGAATACATGAATCTGGCCGTGGAAATTTCAACAAAGCATCCCATACTTATTGACAAATATGTCAACGGCAAGGAAGTTGAAGTGGATGGAATATGCGACGGGGAAGATGTTCTCATCCCTGGAATTATGGAACATGTCGAGCGTGCAGGCATACATTCCGGAGACAGCATAGCCGTTTATCCGCCAAGGTCATTCAGCAATGCCGTCAAAAATACAATTGCAGATTATACTGTAAAGCTGGCAAAAGCCCTTAATATAGTAGGTTTGTTTAATATACAATTTGTGGTTGACAAGGAAGACAATGTTTATGTAATTGAAGTAAACCCCAGGGCCAGCCGTACTATCCCTTATATGAGCAAGATTACGGGCATACCCATGGTTAATATTGCAACAAAATTGATAATGGGCAAAAAACTCAAAGACTTAGGGTATAAACCCGGTCTTGCAAGGGAAACCGAGTTCACGGCTGTAAAAGCACCCGTATTTTCATTCTCCAAGCTGACCACT
>JAMOAC010000066.1 GCA_023621975.1 Bacillota bacterium
ATTAGGACATTCCATGAGTTCCTTCATGAGTTCATACCCGCTCTGAACGTGATAATCCCCAAACTTGACAATTTCCTCCTCAATGGGTATACAGTAATCGCTAAGTGCCCTGCGGTATCCTTCATATCGTTCCCTTGCCGTGGTTACGTTCATATCTCCGCCGATAAAGCCAATTCTCCTGCAACCGCTGTTTATCATGTATTCTACTGCCGCATAACTTCCGTTGACATTGTCAACCAGCACGGCATCCGTTTCAAAATCAGCAACAAGCCGGTCAGCAAGTACAACAGGCACGTTGTATTCCTTCAACTGATTGAAATGCTTTCCCTCACTGCTGGCAGGTATTATAATCAGGCCATCAACACATTTTTCAGAAAGAAGCTGTATCCTGTCTTTCTCTTCATCGGGACTTTCATTGGAACTGCACACTATTACGCTGTAGCCATGCTTCCTCAGCTCATCTTCCACGCCCTTTGCCACATTCATAAAAAAGTCATTGACTATCTCAGGAGCTATAAATCCTATTGTTCTCGTCTTGTTTGTCTTAAGGCTTCGAGCTACATTGTTGATCTTATACCCAAGCTCCCGTATGCACTTATTTACCTTTTTTGCCGTCTTTTCACTGATTCTTGGATCATTGTTTATGACTCTTGATACGGTTGCCGCTGAAACACCGGCTGCTTTTGCTACGTCCTTTACTGTTACAGACATTATAACCTCACCTACATTTTGACCTAACTTATGCACACGATTACATATATATTTTATTCTTCATGAAAACTTAAATTCCTTCTTAAAAAATAAAAAATAACTTAAAAATAAAAAAATAACAGGTAATTTACAATTACCCGCTATTTTTTTTGTTGATTGTGTTATTTATTTTGCTTAACGCATTATTAAATTTATTGTTCCATTTGTTTTCCCAGTACACCTGCCGCTGATTGCGCAAGCTTTGCTTCAACTTCGCCCATTCTCACATTCGGATCCGTCGACAGAAGTATAACGGCTCCAATCGGGTCTCCCTCAGATACGATAGAAGTCACAACCTGCGCAGTATATTTATGTTCTCCACCATCGTCCGCTACAATTGATATAGGTTTTTCTTCAGGTGACTTCACAACAAGTGTTGTCTTTTCTTCGATAATTCTTTCAACTTCAGGACTCAAGGATTTTTCGAGGTATTCCTTCTTTGAAGCACCTGAAACCGCTATTATTGTATCTCTATCTGCAATACAGGTAATATGCCCACTGGTCTTATGAATAGATTCGGCAAACTGGGAAGCAAATTCACTCAATTCACCTATGGGTGAATATTTCTTTAATATAACTTCACCTTCTTTATCGGTAAATATCTCCAAGGGATCCCCTTCCCTTATTCTCAGGGTCCTTCTGATTTCCTTCGGAATTACAACTCTTCCCAGATCATCAATTCTTCTTACTATTCCAGTAGCCTTCAATTCCCTTACCTCCTTATCGGCTTAGATTTTGTTTACGTTTTTATTATTAATTTTTTATTGGTGTTTTATACATTAGAGGTTAATTGTGATAACATAAAATGAAATTGGATAAAACAAAAATCCGGCATGCATAAATGCGCAAGCCGGATATGAACGTTTCCAATTTAGTTATTTTGCTATTTTACTGCAGTTCATTATATACTTTATCGTTAGTCTGCACAGCGTATGCAGGGTCCTTTTTCCACTCTTCCAGGAGTTCCGCGAATCTTTCCTGTAAAATTTCGTTTTTGATATTTTCCTTAACATCTTCGAAGGAAACAGGTTCCCTGTTTTCAAGCCTCATCACGTGATAGCCGTAAACGGTTTCAACAATACCTGTGTCTCCTACATTGGCTTTAATGGCCCACTCCTTAAACTCATCCACGTATGAGTCATACTTTGTAAATGTATATACTCCGCCGTTTTCTTCTACAGGAGGATCATCGGAATATTCTTTAGCAAGTTTCTCCATATCCTCTCCTGCATTAATCCTGTTAAGGATGTCCTTTGATTTATTTTCCGCTTCGATTTTCTTTTCTTCGGAAAGCCATTGACCGGTCTCGGGATCTCTCTTTGAGATAAGAATGTGCCTTACCGTTACCTTGTCAAAAGACCTGGGATCACTGTCATACTCGCTTTTTATTTCATCATCCGAAACATTCATCGCAGAAGTTTCATCCAAATAAAGCTTATACGCAAGGAATTGCTCAGTATACATTTTTTTCAGGGCATCCAAATCCAAGCCCGTGGATTCCATAAGCGACTCATTAGCCTTTAGTTTACCGCCGCTTTGTTCAATTATTTGATTGATCTGGCTGTTAATATATTCTTTCTCATCGCTGCTTAGCTTGATATTCTTTTCCTTTGCCTTTATTACCTGAATCTTCATCTCCCTTAGTGCGTCAAGTGCCTGCCGCTTTGCTTCTTCAGTAGCGCTCAACCCGTTAAAATTCGCCGTTTTCCAGAAGTTTTCAGCTTCGGGAGTATTCGGGTTTATCTGTGCTTCATTAAGCATTGCATTTTTTACCTGACTCAGGTATGAGTTGAATTCCATTACGCTGATTTTTTCATTTCCCACTTTAGCTACATAATTATTACTGTTCCGGTTCTGGCCCAAAGCTGTTATTAAAACCAGAACTACTATTAAAACAACAGCTATCGAACCAAATATAAGCACATACTTGGAAGATTCCAAACCGGTCTTATCGTTTTTGTTAAGATTTTTCCTTTTTTCGTTAATATCACTTCTTTTCAAGATAATCTCTCCTAAGACATTAATATTATTTACATATTGCTTAATATAATAATTATACTCGAAATGTCAATGCACTTCAAAACTTTTAATATCCTGTAACAAAATCTTAATATTGTCCAGCAGTTCATTCCTCTTTATGCCTGACACCCTGTACAGTAGATACGGGCTACTGCCTGCATTGAACAGCAACTGCCTCCTGTATTTTGATATGAGCTTGCTTATCGTCTCAATATTCACCTTCTTCATGTCCACATACTGCAGTATGACGGCTCCGTCCTTTTCAGTTATTGATGAAAAACCTGCTGATTTTGCAAGGGACTTTACATAGGCAACCATTATCAAATTTCTAACAGGCTGCGGGATATCTCCGTATCTGTCCACAAGCTCGTCTTCAATATCCAGTACGTCCTGATCATCCTGTATGGAGGCGATTTTTTTGTACATTTCTATCTTTTCACTTTCATTGTCTATATATTCTCTGTCTATATACGCATCCACATTAATATCTATTGTCACCTCCACATCATCCTGTAAAACAGGTTCTCCCTTAAGTTCCCTGATTGCCTCGTCCAGCAATTTACAATACATTTCATAACCCACAGACTCCATGTTTCCGTGCTGTTCAGGCCCGAGCAGATTACCTGCCCCTCTGATCTCCATATCTCTCATGGCTATTTTAAAACCTGATCCAAATTCCGTAAAATCCTTGATCGCCTGAAGCCTCTTCTGGGCCGTTTCAGATACCACTTTATCCCTCCTGTATGTTATATAAGCATAAGCAAGCCTGTTGGACCTTCCTACTCTGCCCCTCAGCTGGTACAGTTGGGCAAGGCCCAGCCTGTCAGCATCTTCTACTATAATGGTATTTACATTTGGCATATCAAGCCCGGACTCTATTATAGTTGTACATACAAGAATATCATATTTGCCGTTTAAAAAATCCTGCATTATGTTTTCAAGCTGCCTCTCTTCCATCTGCCCATGGGCAATGGCAATCCTGGCTTCAGGAACAAGCGCCTGTATCTGTGAAGCCTTAAGCTCGATGGACCTGACACGGTTAAACAGGTAAAAAGCCTGCCCGCCTCTGCCCAGTTCCCGTATTAGTGCATCCCTTATAACATCTTCATTGTATTCCATAACATATGTCTGAACGGGATAACGCTCTTCAGGCGGATCCTCAAGAACGCTTATGTCCCTGATCCCTACAAGAGACATATGAAGGGTCCTGGGAATGGGTGTCGCTGTAAGAGTCAAGACATCAACGTCCGGCGCTATATTTTTTATTCTCTCCTTGTGCTCCACCCCGAAGCGGTGTTCTTCATCAATAATCAGCAGTCCAAGATTTTTAAAATGTATGTCTTTTTGCAGCAGCCTGTGCGTGCCTATCAGTATATCTACAGTACCCGCTTTCACATCCCTCAAAATCTTTTTCTGCTCTGCCCTGCTTCGGAATCTGCTTATCATTTCAACCTTTACCGGGAAATCCCTCATTCTTTCCAGAAAGTTCTTATAATGCTGATGAGCAAGTACGGTGGTAGGTACAAGGTATGCCACCTGTTTTCCGTCCATAACTGCCTTGAATGCAGCCCTCATAGCCACCTCTGTCTTCCCGTAGCCCACATCGCCGCACAAGAGCCTGTCCATTACCTTATCGGATTCCATGTCTCTTTTTATTTCTTCAATGCACCGCAACTGGTCTTCCGTCTCCTCATAGGGAAATTGTTCTTCAAACTGTTTCTGCCATATCGTATCTTTCGAATATGCAAAACCTTTAATGGACTGCCTCTTAGCGTATAATTTTATTAATTCACCTGCAAGCTCCTTCAGCGATTCCTTTACCTTCTTCTTGGTCCTTATCCAGTCAGTTCCTCCAAGCTTGTTCAACTTCGGGGTTTTCCCCTCACTGCCTATATATTTTTGAACAAGGTCCAGCTGATTGGTCGGAATATAAAGAAACCCGTTGTCCTGATACCTGATCTTGAGATAATCCCGTTTTACGTTATCCACTACAAGGCTTTCGATCCCAACATACTGGCCTATTCCATGGGTCTGGTGGACAACATAATCTCCCGGGGCCAGGTCGGTAAAAAGGTTAATCTCTTTTCCCCTGATTTTCTTTGATGAGGGTTTCTTTTTTCTCTTATCCTGCCTGAACACCTCTGCATCACTGACAACTACAAAACCTATAGACGGATATTCAAACCCTCTGCTCAGGCTTCCTTTCATTACCACGACCTGTCCGCGCTGCATCGGGGTATCGCTGTCAGTCAGAAAAGAGGATTCTATCCCTTCCGACCTAAGGGCATCAACAAGCCTTTCTCCGCGCCCTTTTGTACCTGAAAGGATTATCACTCTGCTGCCGCTTTCCTTCCATCTTCTTACGCTTTCCTTCAGAAGTTCCATATGCCCCTGTATGGGACTGATTGAACGTGCAGGAACGTTGAAGTTTCTTGAGTTCTCAAGGGTACTGTTTTCAGGAGATATTGCATTCAGGTAGACAGTTTTGCATCTCTTCAGTTTGTTTTCAATGTCCGCTGAATCAAAGTATATCTGTTCACATCTTGGAAGCAGCATTCCTTTTTCTATCAACGACTTGCACAATTCATGGTGCTCAAGAACCAAATTGTCCACTCTTTGCCTCAGCCTGGGCAGTTCGTCGACAAAGACAACAGTGTCATCTGTCAGGTAATCAAAAATATATTGCGGATTTTTAATAATATATGGAATATACCTGTCAATCCCGGGAAAATTAAAGTCATTTTTCAACCGTTCAATATCGGATATAATTTTCTGTTTCCTTTCCGGACCTCCATTATTTCTTTCAAGCGCCGCAAGGTCTGCTTCAATTTCATTAACAATACCTTCAATCATATCCTGTGAAAAAATAACTTCTCTTGCAGGAATGATATTTATGCTGTCCAGCTTGTCTACCGAACGCTGTGTCATGATATCAAAGCTTCTTATGGAATCGACTTCGTCATCGAACAGTTCCATGCGCACAGCGTACTCACTGTTAACGGAAAATATGTCAATTATTCCTCCTCTGACTGCAAACTGCCCTTTACCTTCAACTATGCTTACCCTTTCAAAACCTGCCGCCACCAGTTTTTTTGATAATTCCTGTATATCCACCCTTGAACCTACCGACAATTTCACGGAATTTTCCTTGAAAAGGGCTTTAGGCATTAGTTTCTGGGACACAGCTTCGGCAGAAGTAACAACAAACCTGTACTTTCCTTCAATTAACCTGGCTAATACCTCCAGCCTTTCATAGACAGCCTCATTGCTCCTTGCTTCTATATCATAGAGGATTATTTCCCTTGACGGAAAATACAGTACGTCCTCGCCTAAAAAGCATGATATATCTTCATATATCCGCCTTGCCTGCATTTCATTAAAAGCAACAAAAAGCCCCCTTCTTTCAAGATGCTTGCAAACAGCACTTGAAATATGAGCTTTTTGTGAATCGGCAGGACCTGTAATATTTAACGGCATAAAGCCGTTTCTGACCACCTCAAGTATTTTATTGTATTCGCTTATCTCCAGAACAGGATCCAACAAATAATCCATAGATACCTTACCCGTTATATTTATTCATGGCATGTACGACATCGGACTTTATTATTTCCAACGCTGCATCTGCAGCCTTTGAAATGCATTGTTCCACAAGCTTCCTGTCTTCATCGCCAAACCTCCCGAGAACAAAATCAACAAGTTCCCAGCCTTCAGGAGGTTTTCCTATTCCTATTCTTATCCTGGGAAACTCATCATCCTGTATATGGTAAATCACTGATTTCATTCCATTGTGAGTTCCCGCACTTCCCTTCGGGCGAATTCTCAGTTTACCTAAAGGCAAATCTATGTCATCGTATATTACTATAATATTTCCTATATCCACCTTGTACCATTCAACCAAATCTCTTATACTCTCACCGCTTGCATTCATAAATGTCTGTGGCTTAGCAAGTATAACCTTTTTCCCTTCTATAACCCCTTCCCCTATCAAAGCTTTGCATTTGAGTTTTGTAACTTTTATACCCGTTTTTTCGGATATTACATCAATAGTATCAAAACCTACGTTATGCCTTGTATTGGCATACTGCTTCCCGGGATTTCCAAGACCCGCTACCAAAAATAAACCGTCCAAATCCTTACCCTCCCGGTACACCTTGTCAAAGCTCTCTTTTGTTTCTAATATTAATTTTGCTATTTCAATTTTTTCCTTCAATTCCTCTTGCTTTTCCGTAACTTTCTCC
>JAMOAC010000152.1 GCA_023621975.1 Bacillota bacterium
AGCCTTCCGAAAACATCCTCCCCTAATATCTCTCCGATTTTTTGCAATATCTCCTTAGGTGTCCTGTTTCTTATTATATAACTTTTCTCGCTTCTGTAGTCGTTTTCAGTATATTCCCGTATTATGTTTTCATCTACTTCTTTCACAATGCTCGTTTCCTTCATCGATTCAACAAAGGCTTTGTACTTCTCCTGTGCCCTTCTTTTGTCATGGCTAAATAACTTCAATATAAATTCAGTGTCTACAATTCCATCTACATCTTCTCGACATCCAGTATATATCCCATAGGATGAATATCTGTATAATTCTTCTTTACCGTTATAGCCCGGCAGATCCTTAGCATTGTTGTGAATATATGCTGAGAGCTTTAGGCCGTATGTGTCATTGTCTACAATAGTGCTTGCAAACCTTCCTTGAAATAGATGACCGTGGCGTTTATACTTTTTATTAAAATATGTAACATATGCCGTGTTAAGACATAACATAAAAGTTGAAATATCAACTCCACAAGAGTTTATAAAAATATGTACATGATTGTCCATAAGGATATAACCATAAATTCTGCAATGATATTTTTCTTTGTAACGCTTCAAGAGTCCAATATAATATGATTTATCCTCCTCACACTGGAATAAATCCACTTCGCTAATACTTCTGGACATAACGTGATATATAGCACCTTCATATTTTTTCCTCGCAACTCTAGGCATGTTTCCTACCTCCGCCAACTTCCGGCAATCTACCGTGCTATACTTTATTATAACATATATGTAAATTATTGTAAATAATAAATAGAATAAATACAGAAGTGTCCCTTTTTCAATTCCTTTTTCAATCATCACTTTTCATATTTTCTGTTTCTTACATAAAGTGCTATATCCACAGAAACCATTAATGCATTAAGAATATAAAGGCATATAACCATATCCATACTATTAGTAATTTTGTGTACGATTCCTGCAATATAACCAATAAGTATTACAATAAGAAAAATTATGCTTTTCCCCGAATTCTTTCTTGACACATAAGATTTGTATACTGAAGCAGGCCATGCAGCTCCAAAACACAAAAGCATTATAATTTCAAATACACTCATTTTAGCACCTCAGCCATTATGTTTTTTACATTATTAAACATTATATCATACGACCTATAAAAGAATTGTAACTGTAATTATACACATTACGGATTATATTAACTTTCCTAAATCACAACTGGTCAGTAAATTACAGGATGGCTTAATTGTAAAACGTGTGTTGAAAATTGTAAATATAAAAAACTTCATATGATATACAATTTTACTGATACAAAAACTGCATAATTTCCATTTTCTCATTCCTTTTTCAATATAGTATAAAAAGTGCAGAAATGTCCCCTTTCCCGAAATGTCCCCTTTCCCCTTTTGCACAAAAAAACCGCTTACCATTATGGTAAGCGGTTTTGGTGAGCCATCGGCGATTCGAACGCCGGACACCTTGATTAAAAGTCAAGTGCTCTGCCTCCTGAGCTAATGGCTCATATGGCTGGGATGGCAGGACTCGAACCTACGCATGCGGGAGTCAAAGTCCCGTGCCTTACCCACTTGGCTACATCCCAATAACCCAATTATTATTGAATTATTTGGGGTGAATAGTGGGACTCGAACCCACGACCTCCAGGGCCACAACCTGGCGCTCTAACCGACTGAGCTATATCCACCGTTTATACAGACTATTTCTTATAATTCCTGCAAACATTATAAGAAATATCCAACTTATTTCAACACCTTTTCCTGTCTGAGGTCCATAGGGCCCCCTTGAAAAGGCACAAAGCTATTTTAAGACAGATAATGCTTTTTGTCAAGAATAAATTATGTCATTTATCTAATTTATTTTAATCGGCGTTGAAAATCCACCTAATCCCCCTGAGTTTTCTGCGTTATAATATAAATCTCACCGTTACGAAATCCAATTTTACCAGGCTCACATCATGAAGTAACATTGAACAATTTAACTTCCAATTCAAAACATAATATCTTTAACCTTCAATCTCTTCCAGTTCCTCAAGCCACAACCGAACCTGTGCATCACTTGGCATTCTCCAATCACTTCTGGGTGAAAGGCTTATCGTACCGACTTTTGGCCCGTCTGGCGTGCAGGAACGCTTAAACTGCTGGCTGAAAAATCTCTTGTAAAACACACCAAGCCATTTGGCTATGGTCTCTGGAGAGTATTTTCCCTGGAATGCTTGTTTTGCCAAAAATAATATCTTTTTGGGTGAAGACCCGTACCTTATCATGTGGTAGAGGAAAAAATCATGGAGCTCATACGGCCCTACTATATCTTCCGTCTTTTGCCTTATCTTTCCGCTTGCATCAGGTGGAAGCAATTCAGGTGTAATAGGTGTGTCAATGATATCAAGCAATACTCTCCTGGTCCCCTCATTCAGCTCATTTTCCGCTACCCACCTGACAAGGTATTTTATAAGCGTCTTTGGCACACTGCAGTTCACGGAATACATAGACATGTGGTCTCCGTTATAAGTAGACCAGCCCAGGGCAATCTCGGATAAATC
Source organism: Bacillota bacterium (assembly GCA_023621975.1). Next base: position 2,554 of record JAMOAC010000152.1, read on the forward strand.
ACCCGTGCCCACTACAAGGCCTCCGATCTTGTTGGCTATGTCCATGAGAATCTGCGTACGCTCACGGGCCTGAACATTTTCGTAAGTGGTATCATATATATCAGGATCATGCCCAATATCTGCGAAATGTTTCAGGCATGCATCCTTTATATTGATTTCCCTGAAGCTCACTTTCATGGAATCAATTAATTTTAAGGCATTGCCATACGTCATATCTGTTGTGCCAAATCCCGGCATGGTAACAGCCAGTATGTTCTCTCTAGGCAAATTGAGAAGGTCAAATGTCTTGACAGTCACCAGCAATGCTAAAGTTGAGTCGAGCCCGCCTGAAATGCCAAGAACCGCATGTTTTATGCCTGTATGCTCCAATCTCTTTGCAAGCCCTGCAGTCTGTATGGCAAATATCTCACTGCACCTCTTATCCCTTGCATTCAAATTTGAAGGCACAAAAGGATACGGATTTATATATCGTGAAACTTTTTCCAGGTTTACATTCTTAAGTTTAAAACCTATCTTTCTGAATATTCTGCTTACTGTTCCGCTTATAAATGTGGTATTTTTCATCCTGACATTTATTAGCCTTTCAATATCAATGTCCGCAAATATCAAATTATTTTCCCGCCTGAACCTTTCTGACTCGGCAAGGATTCTCCCTCTTTCGGCAATAATTGCATGACCGCTGAATACAACATCAGTGGTAGATTCATCAACTCCACTTGAAGTATATACATACCCTGCAATACATCTTCCTGACTGCTGCTTTACAATTTCACACCTGAGATTATGTTTTCCCACCAGTTCATTGCTTGCCGAAAGATTAAACAAAAGCACTGCGCCAGACATCGCCTGATAAGAACTGGGCGGTATGGGTACCCACAAATCTTCACAAATTTCAACTCCAAAACACAGCCTTCTGTCATCATCGCATTCAAACAGCAGATCCAAGCCAAAGGGTACTTCCTGTCCGCAAAGATTAACCATTGTGCTGAAGCTGCCGGAACCCGAGGCAAACCATCTTTCTTCGTAAAATTCACTGTAGCCCGGTATATACTCTTTGGGTACCACTCCGATAATTCTTCCCTTCTGAATAACAACAGCACAGTTAAAAAGCTGATTATCCACCAGAAGAGGCATTCCCACCATTACCACCATATCCGATTCTCCGGTGGCTGACATAATCTCCCCAAGCTGCCTGGTGGCCTGTTCCAGCAGCAACTGCTGGTGAAACAGGTCACCACACGTATAGGCTGTAATTGAGAGCTCGGGAAATACAATAAATTGGACATCAAGCTTGTCTGCCTCTTTTATCATCTTAATAATGTTTTCAGAATTATATTTACAATCTGCCACCTTGAGGCGGGGGACCGCCGCAGCAACGCGTACAAAGCCATAGTTGCCCAAACTCATAAATTCACCTCTTAAGAGCATTCAGTCTTTCAACAACTTTATCATACATCTCTTGATACTTTATCTTTTTAGCCCTTTCCTCTTCAACAACTTTCGCAGGCGCTTTCTTGACAAAGCCCTCGTTGCTTAGCTTGCCGTTTACCCTTTCCAGTTCCTTTTCCAGATTGGCCTTTTCCTTTTCAAGTCTTTCGATTTCCTTTCCTATATCTACAAGATCTTCAAGGGGCATATATATTTCCGCTCCGGGTATTATTGAAGCTACTGCATTCGCTGATATACCTGATTTATCCGTTTGTACCGCAGTTTCAGCAACTCCGGCAAGCCTCTCAATAAAGCTGATTTCCTTAAGAATCGTATTTTTTACATCCTCAGAAGACGTAACAAATATTGCTCTTGCCTTTCTGGATGCCGGTACGTTCATCTCCGCTCTGATATTTCTTATGCTCTTAATAGCTTCCATTACCAATTCCATTTTCTTCTCATCTTCAGGGTAATGCAGGCTTTCATCGTATTCAGGCCATTTTGAGATCATAATGCTTTCATCATCATTGATCAAATGCCTGTATATCTCCTCTGTAATAAATGGCATAAAAGGATGCAGCAACTTCATGGCACAACCCAGTACATAGTTTAATACATACTGAGCCTCAAGCCTTGTGTCATTCTCCTTATCATAAAGCCTGGGCTTAACAAGCTCAAGATACCAGTCGCAGAATTCATCCCACATGAATTCATATATTTTTTGTAATGCTATTCCCAGCTCAAATTTTTCGAGGTTTTCAGTAACTTCCTTAATAATTGTATTTACTCTGCTCAATATCCACCTGTCAGCAGTGGTAAATTTTATTCTGTCCACTTTTGAAAAATCTATGTCGTCATCAAAGTTCATCAAAACAAACCTGGATGCGTTCCAAATCTTGTTTGCAAAGTTTCTGCCTGCTTCAACCTTTTCATCGGAAAATCTCAAATCATTACCCGGAGAATTACCTGTAGTAAGGGCAAATCTCAATGCATCAGTACCATATTTGTCAATAACCTCAAGGGGATCAATACCGTTGCCCAGCGATTTGCTCATCTTTCTTCCCAGGGCATCCCTTACAATACCATGGATGAATACATATTTAAATGGTTCTTTTCCCATGTGCTCAAGCCCTGAGAATATCATTCTTGCAACCCAGAAGAATATTATATCATAGCCTGTTACAAGGACATCCGTCGGATAAAAATACTTCAGGTCCTCCGTTTCTTTCGGCCATCCCAGTGTTGAAAAAGGCCACAGTGCCGAGCTGAACCAGGTATCCAGCGTATCAGGGTCCTGCTCAATATTCCTGCTGCCGCATTTAGCACAGGTATCCGGCGCCTCATGCGCAACCATCATGTGATCGCAATCCTTGCAATAATATGCAGGAATCCTGTGTCCCCACCAAAGTTGTCTTGATATGCACCAATCCTGAATATTTTCCATCCAGTTAAAATATATCTTGGAAAATCTCTCCGGGACAAATTTTATTGAGCCATTTTTGACAGATTCAATTGCCGGACCTGCAAGGGGCTTCATGCGGACAAACCACTGTTTTGATATCATCGGCTCTATTACGGTATTACACCTGTAGCAAGTTCCTACATTATGTATATGTTTTTGAACTTTTACAAGCAGGCCGAGGTTATCGAGGTCTTTTACAATTTGCTCCCTTGCTTCATATCTGTCCATTCCCTCATACGGGCCTGCATTCTCATTCATGGTCGCATCGTCATTCATGACCTTTATTTGTTCCAACCCATGGCGCAAACCAACTTCAAAGTCATTAGGATCATGAGCGGGTGTAATCTTAACGACACCTGTACCAAATTCCCTTTCTACATATTCATCGGCGATGACGGGGATTTCCCTGTTAACTAGCGGAAGTATAACGGTTTTTCCTACAAGATGCTTATATCTCTCGTCCTCGGGATGTACAGCCACTGCAGTATCTCCAAGCATGGTCTCAGGTCTTGTAGTAGCAACAACCACATATTCATCGCTGTCCTTTACGGGATATTTGATGTGCCAGAAATGCCCTTCCTGCTCTTCGTATTCCACCTCAGCATCTGAAATGGATGTGTTGCATTTCGGGCACCAGTTTATTATTCTCTCGCCCTTGTAAATGAGCCCTTTGTTGTACAGGCGGATAAACACCTCTTTTACCGCTTCGGACAAGCCTTCATCCATTGTAAACCTTTCTCTTTCCCAATCACAGGAACTTCCCAGCTTCTTCAGCTGTTCAACAATTCTTCCGCCATAAACCCTTTTCCATTCCCATGCTCTCTCCAGAAATTTTTCCCTTCCTATATCTTCTTTCGTCAAGCCCTCTTTTGCCATGGCCTCGACAATTTTAGCCTCAGTAGCTATGCTGGCATGGTCAGTTCCCGGAAGCCAAAGTGTACAAAATCCCTGCATTCTTTTCCATCTTATAAGTATATCCTGGAGAGTATTGTCCAGGGCATGTCCCATATGAAGCTGCCCGGTAATATTTGGCGGTGGTATTACAATAGTAAACGGTGTTTTATTATAATCAATTTCAGCATGAAAATACCCTTTGTCCATCCATTCCTTATACAGTCTGTCCTCTACCTGTTTTGGTTCATAGGTTTTGGCAATATTCTTTTTTGCTTCCATATATTCTCCTCCTGTAAAATAATCATTTATCTGTCAGAAAATAATATTTTTATATTAAACTGTCAAGAAAAATTATTATTCAATTAATTCAAATGCTTTTTACTGACTTCTTTATTATTAAAAGTTTTATTTCCTTAAATAATAAAATTAATTTCGATTAACTAAGTATTAACACACTCAAGTTATATTCCTGAACTTTCCTAATTAATATACTTGTACTAAGCTATTGCAACCAACACATTTTCTTTCGCGCCATCAAATGCACTTCACTTAAAAAGCAAGAAAAAGCTATCTGAACGTTATTAATATCAGTGCTATCCCCGGAAGGGCAATCAGCATTCCCAGCATCTTCAGGTTCAGTACAGCCTTATTGTATTTATATTCCTTAATT
>JAMOAC010000297.1 GCA_023621975.1 Bacillota bacterium
CAAATCACAAAGCTCATAACCGTCCCGAAGAGCAATCAACGCACCAATTACCTGCCCGTCTGCCTGAATGGGAACTGCATATATCATTACTATTGAACCATCTGCATTATTTTTCATTGGATCGGTTATTATTTTCTCTCCGGCAATGGCTTTTTTGAAATAATCGGCATCTTTCAGGTCGGCTGTCTGGCCGTTATTGAATATTGCTTGCCCGTTTTTCCTTACTACAGCCATTTGCCAGTATCCAGCCCTGTTTATTTCTTTATTCATAAGGTTCTGAATGTCTGCCTGATTCTGATTCTCATTCTCATTTTTTAAAAATGCAATTATTTTATCATTGGCAGCTACTGCTTCAAGGGAATGAAAATGATTTTGCAGCCCGAATTCAATTGCCTTGGAAGCTTCTATCGCAAATTTGGGTAAGGTGTCTTTCACATTGGATATTAAGGCTTTGGAAGATGTACTGTACGCTACAATCCCAAATCCTACGCAGACCGGAATCAATAACAACCCCATTAGCAGAACAAATCTTGTCTTGATGCTTTTCACGCGTCCTCCCCCTTTACGTATAAATCTTCTTTTGTATCTTTTCCATTAATAATGCAGGTGCAATATTTTCATAAAGCCGCAATATTTCATTTTTGAAGTTATATTTACCCATTTATTGTAACATAAAACTACATTTAAAATACCCTTTATTCAAATTATTTCTAATTCATTCAACAAATTTTGCAAAGCAGACAATTTGCCTAACATACAAAACGAGTACGGGATATTATATCGTATTTTAGTTTGATTATTGCATGATTTTTGCTCCGTACCCGTGATATTCAACTGCTTTAATATTCAATATTATTTTAATATCCATTCACTTTAAATAATCAAACACATTTAATATTCATTTTAATACGTTTTAGGGTATGTATGGATTACTCCACGGTATGGCTTCACCATTTTTGCACCAGCCAGCCTGTTTTTGCCAAACAATATTGATCATCACCCCGTACAATCTGGCTTGTTCATCGTTTCGCAGCAGCCTGCCTTGCCTGCTCTATCATCATATCCTTAACCTTCATGAGCCTTGTAAGGTTTCCTCTTTCATTTTCGTCAAGCTTCATTGTAATATATCTTATTGTCTCTTCAAGCTGTGGTATAAGGACGTACTCAAGTGCATTTACCCTTCTTCTTGTCCTTTCTATTTCCTGGGCAAGAAGCTGAGCGCTTTTTTCCACCTGCGCTAGTTCAAGCAAATCAGGCAGTACCCGAGACAGGGTACTGATAGCCGTATCCAGCTCACTTGACGTCGTTGCATAGCCGTATGGATATATATCATCCTCATTATCACTTGCTGTCTCAAAGTTCATAACGGGCACTTCAACACTCATTATGTTTTTTGTGGAAACCGAAATTGATACACTTTGCTTTGGAAACATGAGTGCTTCCTCCATAACTTCGGAAGACATTACGGCCCTTGCTATGAGAAAGCTTGAGTGAACCTTCATCATCAAGCCTTCTACCTTTTCACGCAGCTCCTTATTCCTTCTTACCAGCTCCAGGAACTTTTTCATCAATTCATCTCTTTTGTCTTTCAGAAGTTTATGTCCCCTGCGTGCTACCGTCAGCCTTTTTTTCAACCTCGTCAGTTCCATTCGTGTTGGGTTTACACGCATAACCGCCATAAAGCACTCTTCCTTTCAAATCCCAATTATTCTTTCTCTTTTAGCAGGTACTTTTCTATATATTCATCCCGTATTCTCTTCAATTCACCAACAGGCAGCATGGAAAGGAGCTTCCATCCCAAATCAAGGGTCTCCTCTATCGTTCTTTCGGTATCAAATCCCTGGGATATATATTCTTTCTCAAAGGCATCGGCAAACTTGGCATACAGCTTGTCAACATCAGACAGAGCTGCTTCGCCTAGTATCACCGCAAGTTCCTTTGCTTCCTTACCACTTGCATAGGCTGCAAAGAGCTGGTTCATTGTATCTGCGTGATCTTCCCTCGTCTTTCCCTCTCCAATACCTTTATCCTTCAAGCGTGACAGAGAAGGAAGAACGTCAATTGGAGGTGTGACACCCTTTCTGTAAAGTTCCCTGCTGAGTATTATCTGCCCCTCTGTAATATATCCTGTCAGGTCCGGTATGGGGTGAGTCTTGTCATCTTCAGGCATTGTCAGGATCGGTATCAATGTAATGCTCCCTTTCTTATCCTTCTTTCTTCCTGCCCTTTCATACATTGTTGCAAGGTCGGTATACAGGTACCCGGGATAACCTCTTCTTCCAGGCACCTCTTTTCTTGCTGCGGATACTTCTCTGAGAGCCTCGGCATAATTTGTTATATCCGTAAGGATAACAAGTACATGCATATCTTTTTCAAAAGCGAGGTATTCGGCTGCAGTCAGCGCCATACGCGGTGTGGATATGCGCTCAATAGCCGGGTCGTTAGCCAGATTCATAAACATTACCGTTCGCTCTATGGCTCCCGTCCTCTTGAAGTCGGAAATGAAGAAGTCAGCTTCTTCAAAAGTAATACCAATGGCAGCAAATACAACAGCAAAACGGCTGTCGGTACCAAGAACCTTGGCCTGCCTGGCTATCTGCGCTGCAAGCTGGGCATGGGGAAGCCCTGAACCTGAAAAAATAGGCAGCTTCTGTCCCCTTACAAGAGTATTCAAACCGTCTATTGCAGAAATACCTGTCTGTATAAACTCGGAAGGATAGTCCCTTGCTGCCGGATTCATTGGCACACCGTTTATATCAAGCCTTGCTTCCGGTATTATGTTTGGGCCGTTGTCAATAGGCCTTCCAAGCCCGTCAAACACCCTTCCCAGCATATCAATGGATACCGGCAGTTCAATACCTCTGCCGAGAAATCTCACTTTACTCTCTGCAACATTTATTCCGGCAGAACTTTCAAACAGCTGTACAAGCGCAGTATCTTTATCCACTTCAAGCACTTTGCATTTTCTTGTCTCACCGTTTGCAAGTTCAATTTCGCCCAGTTCTCCGTACTTTACACCCTCGACCTGCCGAACAAGCATCAAAGGCCCAGCAACTTCTGTTATAGTCTTATATTCTTTCAGCACATTAACCAACCTCCTTTGATACCAGAGCTTCCATCTGCCGGTCAAGGTCTTCCTCTATACTGTCAAACACCTTGTCCACTTCATCCTCATTGGTATATTTCGCCCTGCCTATTCTATAGCGCACAGGGAGATTAAACAGTTCATTTATGTTTGCTCCCCGCTCAATTGCCTTTTTGCCTTTATAGTAGTACGACATTATAATTTTTAGCATTCTGTATTGCTTGTGTAAGGATGTATAAGTGTCAACATCATGGAATGCATTCTGATGCAGGTAGTCCTCACGTATGGACTTTGCAGCTTCCAGGACAAGCCTCTCATTTGCCGAAAGGGCATCTATACCTACCAGCCTTACTATTTCTTCCAGTTCAGCTTCTTCCTGGAGAAGCCTCATTGCATCAGCCCTCAACGCACTCCAATCCTTTGCCACATGCTCGTTTATCCACTGGTCAAGTCTGTCAAGGTAGAGCGAGTAGCTAAGCAGCCAGTTGATGGCAGGGAAGTGCCTCCTGTATGCAAGAGAAGCATCAAGTCCCCAGAATACTTTTACTATCCTGAGAGTTGCCTGGGTAACAGGCTCTGAAAGGTCGCCGCCGGGAGGTGATACTGCACCGATAGCGGTAATAGAACCTTCTCTTCTTTCCGTACCAAGAGTAACGACTCTTCCGGCTCTTTCATAAAACTGGGCAAGCCTTGAACCCAGATATGCAGGATATCCTTCTTCACCGGGCATTTCCTCAAGTCTTCCGGACATTTCCCTTAATGCCTCAGCCCATCTTGAAGTCGAGTCTGCCATGAGAGCAACACTGTAACCCATGTCCCTGAAATACTCGGCAATGGTTATGCCTGTGTATATTGAAGCTTCACGTGCTGCAACGGGCATATCGGATGTGTTTGCAATAAGTACAGTCCTCTGCATAAGGGATTCCCCGGTTCTTGGGTCCTTAAGCTGAGGGAACTCCATAAGAACGTCAGTCATCTCGTTTCCACGTTCACCGCATCCTATATATACCACAATGTCAGCGTCAGCCCATTTTGCCAGCTGATGCTGAACTACCGTCTTGCCGCTTCCGAAAGGCCCGGGAACTGCAGCAACTCCGCCTTTTGCCAGCGGGAACAGTGTATCTATTACCCTCTGCCCGGTAACCATCGGCTCGACAGGAGCAAGCTTTTCTCTATAAGGCCTTCCTACTCTTACTGGCCATTTTTGCATCAGTTGAATATTAACGGTCTGTCCGTCATCTTTTCTGATAACGGCAACCGTATCTTCAACCGTAAATTCGCCTCTCTTTATTTCTTCCACCACTCCGGAAATGCCGTAGGGTACCATAATACGGTGCTCAACAACAACGGTTTCCTGAACCTTTCCGATAATATCTCCAGCTTCCACTTTCGCGCCCTTATCCACCAAAGGTTCGAAAAGCCATCTTTTATCCCTGTCAAGAGCAGGTACATCAATGCCCCTCGTAATATTGCTTCCTACCATTTCCCTTATTTTTTCCAGAGGTCTCTGTATACCGTCGTATATTGTACCGATAAGGCCGGGTCCAAGTTCAACACTCAGTGGAGCTCCAGTTGACACAACAGGTTCACCGGGCCCAAGACCTGAAGTTTCCTCATAAACCTGGATAGAAGCCCTGTCTTCGTGCATTTCTATTATTTCACCAATCAGGCGGTGCTCACTTACGCGGACCACGTCGAACATATTTGCCTGTTTCATTCCCTCAGCAATAACAAGAGGTCCTGAAACTTTGGTAATTGTTCCCCGGATCATACTACATCCCTTCTTTCCAAAATAATAACTTTATTAGCTCTATACGTCATTATTCTGTACCTCATCATTAAACAAAATATCAGCTCCTACAGCGCGTTCAACGGATTTTTTCACTCCCTGCATTCCGATGCCCAGCGAACCCTGGTTGCCGGGTATAGGTATTATGGCAGGGAACATTTCATCCTTGTACCGGTCGATATCTTCCACCATTTCCTTTGCTATTTGCTCGGTAATATATATAACCGCAAAATTATCTCCTGCAAGCCTGTGAAGTACTTCCTTAGCCTCCTCGGAACTTGTTACGGGATATACGTTGAATCCAACCGCTTTAAATCCAAGAATACTATCCTTGTCTCCAATTACACCGATTTTATACATAGGTTTCTCTCAACCTTTCCCTGATAACTTCACTGGGAATATTATTTATTTTCCCCACCATAATGATTCTTGCATTTTTTATTTCGTTTTCCTTAGCCCACAGATAAGCTATAAGAGGTTCTATGCCAAGGGCTACATATTTTGCCTTCTTCACGTAGGACATTATATAATCATCGGCAAGTTTCTCCAGTTTTGAAAAACTTCCGGTGTTATTAAAACTTTCAATGCCCTTTTCGCAAATTTCCCCATATGGCTTATTACTTAAATATTTAATAAAACCGTCAAGATTGTCATTAAGGTTTTCTATAAACACTTTGCTGTCAATGCTTCCCCCCGGAAGCAGTACCTTCTGCAGGGTATTCCATTTTAATCCTGTATTTCTCGCCCTCAAAAATATCTTAATGTTTGTTAAATCGGTTATCAGCTGAACCATTCCCGAAATAAAACTGTTGCCGGCTTTAGCGGCATATTCCTGCATTTGCTGAAAACATGCCCTGTCAATTACTACATCTATGGCCTGAGGATCTCTTGTTCTGTTAAAAACATCAATACACTCTTCCACAGCACTGCGCATAATATCCGGCATTTCTTTAAAATTCCTTTTTTCTATCATTTCTTTCAGCTCAGCAGCAGGAACAGTGCCTGTATCCACCAGCATATTATCGTTATCCTGTTCAAGAAATTCTGCCTTTAACAATACTTTTATATTGTGATAATCATTTTGAAGCTGGAATATTTCAAAAGCCCCAGTTCCCGGTGCAATACTTTTGAGGAGTTTATACACCTTCAACTGCTCATTTTTCAAAAGGCTTTCAAATTCATAAACATCTCTGTAATCATCGGAGCCGCTTTCATATCCGGCTTCCAGGAGCACCTTCAGTGCCTCTTCAGGCGACCTGGCATCGATCATTCTCTCCATTCTTGCCCTGTCCAGCAGCCTTTTTTCCAGAGCTCGTATTTTCCCGACTGCATATGCATATTGTGTATCAAGTGCCAAAACTCTACCTCCCTTCCATAGGGAACCATCAGCCAATCTGCCGGAAACCAGTTAGCTAAAACTGCTAATTATTATAGCTAAAACTGTTAATTATAACCTTTTATAGCCTTCTGTCAAAAGGCAAAATTCAACCAAAAAGCACTTTCACAACTTCGGCTTCAAGTTCGTCGCGCCTCATTTTTATTATCACTTCAAATGAATTATTAATTTCAATATTCCCGGACTTTAATATGAATCCGCATTTTATATCCCTAGTTGTGTCAGACAAACTTACGACACCTTTCATACCTTTTTCAGAAAGTTTGCTGTTTACTTTATTTACAATTTCAGTGCCGTACACATCCCTGTCCTTAGGTGAAAGGATTATTTCCTCAGTTCCACTTCTTACAGCCTCAACTGCCATTGAAGCGATTAAATCAACATACCGGTCTGCAGGAAGGGAACTTAATTTATCCAAAGCCCTGGCAAATACTTCATCCACCATATCCTGCTTCGCCTGGAGTATCTGCTTTCTGCCTTCAAGGTCGGTAGAAGCGAGAAGCCTCTTTTTCCTCTCTTCCGCTTCCTTGCTTGCTTCTTCGGCAGCTGCCCGCTCTTTTGCCTCAGCTTCAGCTTTTGCCGCATTTAATATAGCCGCAGCCTCGCTCTCAGCTTTCTCCAGCATTTCTTTAGCCTGCAGGCGGGCATCCTCCAGTATTTTTTCTCTT